>JBFWIO010000013.1:0-18456 GCA_050255955.1 Victivallaceae bacterium | reverse complement strand
CGCGCGAGCCGGCGGGGGAGATGGCGACGAGATTGATCATGTTATTCTTTTAAGTCAGGAGATGGTATGATGGACGAATTGATGTTGCGCAGCGGCGCGGGTTTGGTGACGGTGGCGGCGGACGGGAGTTACCGGCTGGAATTGCCGGGGTTCGGGTTTGACCGCGTCCGCGCCCGGATGGTGTCGGACGGCAAAGACGAGGTCGAGCTCCCTTGGCAATTCGCCGACCGCTCGGCGGAGCATCTCGCGCTTGCTTGCGCCAACCGGCTGGGAGACTGGCGGCTCGAATTCCGCGCTGTCAAAGACGGGTTCACGATCCATTTCACCGGCCGGCTCAGGGAACTCTGCCGCGAAATCAGTCTGATTCCGTTTGAAGTTGCCGCCACGCCGCTCGACCACTTCCTCGGTCAGGGCGTTACCATGGGACGCTGCCAGATTGTTGCATTCCCGAGCGGTCGCCGCGACGACTTCGAAGCGCACTTCACCGCCATGCTGACCCGCGGCGGACAGCATGTGCTCGTATCGCTTCCGCTCCGGCAGCGGATGCTCGGCTCGTTTGCCGGCAATTTCACCGAAACCGGCGTCGGGAATTTCCAGGCGGTGCAACGGATGGTTCACGAAGACCGCCTCGAACTCGATCCCGATCCGGTTTCACTGGTCGCCGGACGCGACCCCTTTGCCCTCACCACCGCTTGGGCCGACGCCAATACCGAAGTGGTCAAGGACTTCTCCAGCGCCGTCCTCCCCGGCTGGAACTCCTGGGACTACTACCGCTGGACGATCACCGAAAAGGAAGTGCTCGAAAACGCCGAATTCATCGCCCGCGATCCCGTCCTGTCAAAGAAAATCAAGCGCATCATCGTCGATGACGGCTGGCAGTACTGCTACGGCGAATGGACCGCCAACAGCCTGTTTCCCAACGGCATGAAGTATCTTGCCGATGAATTGACCCGCATGGGCTTCGAGCCCGGGCTGTGGTTTGCCCCCACCATCGTCGAGCCGCATTGCCGCATCGCCCAGACCGGGTACGACATGCTCGCGTTGAGCGAGGGCGGACAGCCCTGCCTCTGCTACGAATGCATGCGCCGGGTCGGCTTCGTGCTCGACCCCACTTTGCCGAAGGTGCAAAAACACCTCTACGACCTCTTCCGCGACTATGCCGGTATGGGGTACAAGTATTTCAAACTCGACTTCATGGGCTCGACCTTCAAGGCGGCGCAGTTCCGCGACCGCACCGTCTCGCGCGCCGAAATCGCCCGGCTGATCGTCAAACCGGCTTATGAAGCGCTCGACGGACGCGGCGCCGTGCTCGGCTGCAACTATTTCTTCAACGGCGGCAACCGCTACGTCGATGCGGTCCGCACCGGCAGCGACATCCACGCCACCTGGGAAGGCATCCGGGCCAACGTCGGTTCGGTGGCGGCGCGCTTCCACAGCAACCGCCGCTGGTGGATCAACGACCCCGACTTCGCGCTCTGCCGCTCCTTTGACACCTCGGACGATCCCGAAATCAACCGGCTCAAGGCCTGTTACGTCTTTGTCACGCGCGACATGCAATTCAGTCCGGAATGCGAGTTTGAGCTTGTCGATATTCACCTGCCGCAGAGCGAAATATTGCTCTCGATCGTGCTGATGGCGGCGGGGGCGATCAATTTCTCGGACAAGATGACCCGGCTCAACGCCGCCGGTATCGACCTCGCCCGCCGGACGGTTTCGGCGGAGCCCGGCGAGACCGGGATTCCGCTCGATCTTTTTGCGTCCGAACATCCCTCGTACTGGCTTCAGAAAACCGCTTCTGGACACCGGGCGCTTTTGATCAACTGGACCGACGAAAGCGCGGTGCGCGAGCTCGACCTCACCACCCACGGCGTGAATGCCGCGAGCGCCACCGATTTCTGGCACGACACCGTGCATCCGGTCGAAAAAAATCAGCTCCGCTTCGAACTTGCGCCGCGGAGCTGTAAATTTCTCGCTTTGTCCTGATCGGACCGGGATTCTCCGGCTCAGCGATTCTCGACCTTGCGATGGCCGGAGATCAGGAGCGGCAATACGCAGCTTGCGGTGAAAAGCGAACAGCCCGTAAAGAAGAGATGGTACGAATTGAGTTTCGCGCCCCAGAGGGTCATTTCCCAGCCGGAGAGGCCCTCCATCACGAAACCCGCCGCGATTGAGGCGACAAAGGCGCTGACGCCGATGAACACCCGCGAGAAGCCGATATAGGCCGCCCGGCCTTTGGCGGGGAAAATTTCCAGCCCGTAGTTGATCCCGAGCATGCTGTGGGTGTTGCCCGCCGCGCCGTTGACCAATTGATAGGCGATCAATGCACCGATCCCGAGCCAGGCCGAGGCGACCCAGAGCATCATGCACAAGGCGATCCCGCCCGAAATCAGGATCAGGGGCAGTCTCGTGCCGAGCCGGTCCGACCATTTGCCGACAATGAACAGCATCACCAGATTGATCGCCGACTGGAGCGCGATCAGCATGGTGATCTTGCCCATTCCGAAGCCGAAGTAGTCGAGCATGTAGGCGGTGGTAAAGGCGTTGAGCGCGGTCCGTCCGCCGGCCCAGGTGAGGTAGAACCAGATGTAGCACCACAGCGGCAGACTCTTGTAGTTGAGCCGTTCGCCGCCGGCCGCGCTGGAGGAGACGAATTTGGCGGTCTGCGGCGTCCGGTCGGTCACCGTGGACATCAATACGATCGCCACCACGTGCGAAAAGGCCACCAGCAAAAATACCAGCGCAAAAGTCGATGCCGTCGGGCTCCAGTCGGCAATGCGGCCGAAAAGCAATGTGAAAAACAGCACCCCGAGCGAAGCGATGATCCACTTGACGCTGGTGAACCAGCCGAGCATTTTCTTGGGCACCAGGTCGCCGATCCAGCTGCTTTCCACATTCATCTGGATGCCGCTCGCCCCGGCGAGGCCGTAAGCCCCGATGAGATAAATGGTCAGCGCCAGCATGCCCCAGCGAGGCTCAATCGCCTTGAGAAACAGCGAGCTTGCCAGCAGCAGCCCGAAGAGGATCCCGCCGCTCAGCGCGAGATTCATCGCCTTTTTATTTGACTTGAGATAACGCAGGAAAATCGCGCCGAGCATCTGCACCAGCGAGCTCGCGCTTCCGGCTCCGGCGACGATGCCGAGCGCGATATTGCCGCCTCCCAGCAGACGTACCAGCATGGTGTGGATCGGCATCAGGCCGGTTTCCTCGCTCTGGTACATGATGCAACCGATCCCGAATTTCATCCGGTCGCGGCCGAGAATTTTTTTGTCGGTGATCTGGTTCTCCTCATTCAACTGATCGGGAGTCAACTCGGGGGAGCGGAAATACCTGGCGAGATTCATGATGCTTCGATTCTTTCATGGGTTCGCGGCCGGCCGCAGCTTTCGCGTTTGATGAGTTGCGGCAGCAGCACCCGGTCGCCGGTCTTGCGGCCGTTGATGAGATCGAGCAGGAGTTCGGCGGCCGCCTCTCCCTGTCCGATGATCGGCATCGCAATGGTGGTCAGTTGCGGGTAGAGCTGTTCGCAGATTTCGAGATTGTTGACACCGAGCACCGAAAGCTGGTCGGGAATCCGGATGCCGAGCCGCAGCGCTTCGTGGAGAACCCCGGCGGCGTTGGTGTCGTTGTAGCAGAAAATCGCGGTGATCTCCGGTTTTTCGCGAAGAATCAGCCGCAGAGCGTCGCGCCCGTCCTGAAAACTTTTGCAGAGCGGAAAAACGTCGTCTTCGCTCAAGGACAAGCCCTGCCCGGCAAGGCATTCCGCCACTCCTTCACGAACTTCCGGGCGGTTGCCGAGAAGCACGATCCGGCGATGGCCGAGCTCGCACAAGTATTCGCCGCCAAGCGATGCGATTCGGGTCGGATCGATGAATGCGCTCGGAATCGACGGAATTCCGGACGAGCCGAAAAGCAGCTTGACCGCCGGCAGTTTGTGCGAAATTTCAGTGAAAATCTCGCGGTTGGCGTCGCTTACCGCCTCAAGGATCAGAATGCCGTCGACGCCGCGTTGAAGCAATCGCTTGACCGCTTCGCGCAGATTCTCCTGATAGTGCTCGACCGTCAGCGCGGTCGGCTCCGGTACCGGCGGCAGCACCCCCGGCAGCTTCAAGGGATCGGTCGGTTCCGGCGGCAGCATCGCCGGAGTCAATTCGATTCCGTACCCGGCGTCGCGGAAAATCCGCGAGGCGCCGTAGAGGCTGTTGGCGGCGATGTGATCGTAGATGCCGAGCTGGCCGAGCAGGCCGATGGTATAGCTTTTGCCTTTGCGCAACGCCTTGCCGAGGAGGCTCGGCGCGTAGTTGTGCTTGCGGGCGACGGCCAGCACCTTTTCGCGGGTTTCCGGGCTCGCCTTGCTCCCGCCGTCGGGCGTGTTGAGCACGTGCGAGACGGTGCTGATCGAGACCTCCGCTTCTTTGGCAATTTCACGAATGGTAATCATATAAGGGTCAACGCGCCTTGAAAAAATTATTGTCGCTGGTTGCGACGTTGCCGTCGCGGAAGGGATCGCTCAGATAAGCGTTGGTGGTGCTGGTGACGATCGGCGAACTCACGTGTCCGTCCACCCAGCCGGTGGTGATCGGTCCGCCGTGCCAGCTCCAGGCGTGTCCCGCGGTGGTGCCGGAGTTGTTGGTGTTGTAAATAATATGGTACGAACGGTTGTCGGCGGCGCCTTTCCAGATGGTGTCGGCGAATTCGATCACCGACGAGGGCCGTTTGAGCGAGCCGAGTTTGATCCAGCCGGAAGCCGCGGTCTGCGACCCGGCGCCGAGCGCCGACCAGTTGTAGCCGAGCGAAATGTAATACCACTCAAGATTGGTCGAGCTGGTCAGTGTGAACGCTCCGGTGTTCATCCGGCGCTGGAGGTAGGCCGGCCAGTTGCGGTCGTTGGGAACCGAGGGGCAAAAGAGCGACATGGCGTTTTTGTAGTACCCGGCGCGGGCCAGTCGTCCCGCCCAGGAAATTGAGACCGAGCCGTCGGCCGCACTGTAGCGCGGGAAGTAATCCTCATTGTCGTTCTGATACAGGATCATTCCGGTGGTTCCCTGCTTGTAGTTGTTGGAGCAAGTGGCCTGCCGCGCTTTTTCGCGGGCTTTGTTCAGGGCCGGCAGCAGCATTCCCGCGAGAATGGCGATGATGGCGATGACGACCAGCAACTCGATCAGCGTAAAAAAAGACTTCTTCATGATTCCATTCCTGTTTATTTTATCCGTTCCTGGGGAAAATTCAATTGTCGAAATACCGATAACGTGAAAAAATCGATCCATCACTGCTTTTTCAACTGTTGTTCGAGCCAGCTGTAAGCCAGTTGCCGGGCGTAAACCGGGAAATCGTGGCCTTCGTCATGGAAAAAGGCGGCGAACTGGTTCTTGCCGTTGATCCGATACGGATTGTCGCCGAAAGTTCCGTAATATTCACGGATCAGCCGCACGTTGTTGACCGGGCACGAGCCGTAGTCGGTGCCGGCTTCGCGGATGCCGCGCATGTAGAGCAGAGGTTTGGGTGCCCCCATCATGATGAAGACTTGAGCGGAGCAGTCGGTATTGGGTTTGATGCTCTCGGTGCCTTCGACGAATTTGAGCCGCCACTTTTGGTTGAGCCACATGTCGTTTACGATCCAGTGCGCACCGCCGGAGTTGACTACCGCCGCTTTGACCCGCGGGTCGGTGCCCCACAAGTAGAGCGAATCCCAGCCGCCGAGCGAATGGCCGATGGTGCCGATGTTGGCGGTGTCGATGAAGTCGAGCTTGAGTAGTTCATCGAGCGCCCGGCTGAGATCGGCGGGAACTTTGCCGAAAGTATGGTGCCAGCCGGGGTATTTGACCTTGAACGCCTCCTGGGCGGCTTTCATGTTTTTGACCGGATCGCTTTCACCGGGAATGACCGCGCGTTCGCCGTAGCCCTGGCGGTCGGGGAGGAAGCAGACGAAGCCGCGCTTGACCAGTTCGAGCGCGTTGGCGCGGTTGTCGCGCTTGAGTTGTTCGGCGGCGTCGGCGGCGGGGGCGGGATAGCGGTTGAGCATCACGTTTTTGCCGCCCCCGCTGGTGGGATGCAGACAGCAGACCAGCGGCAGTTTCTCGCCCGGCTGGTGGTCGGGGACGAGGAGGAAGGCTTTGATCCGTTCGCCCTGATCGACGTTGTAGGAGATATGGCGGATTTCGTAGCCGTCGGCTTTTTCGACCGAATCGACGGTCATCGCGGGATCGACCCGGGCGGGAGCCTGACCGATCACTTTGGTGCCGAAAGCGTCAAAGAAAGCCTGATTCTCCTCCCGTGTCGGGAACTTGTAGTCCCACGGCCCGGCGGCGAGCGAAAGCGCACTCAGTGCGGTCAACAAGATGGCGGTCGGTTTCATGGTTGCGATGTCCTGATTGTTATATGGTCAAGGGCAGTGCCCTGCGTGCCAAAGCGCCGGTACCCCGGTCAAGGGCCGCGCCCTTGCGCGGAGTCAAGAGGGCGCGGAGCCCTCTTGCGGAGTGTGAGGCAGCGCCTCGCCTCCCTCGCTCCGGGCGAAGCCCCAGCTCAGAGAGGCGGAACGCAGTTCCGCCGCTGAGCCCGGCCCGAGCGGAGGACGCGCATGCGTCCGGAGCGACCGGCCGCGCCAGCGACCGCCTCCGATACGCTATCCCAAAATTTCCCCCCGAGCCGAGAGAGCGTCAGCGACCGGCTCGCTATCCCGAGGCCGACGGTCGGTCCTCCGTGCTTCCGTGCGAAACCTTCTCCCCATATCCACCCCGGCCTGCTTCGCTCGGTGTCGTTCGCCGGCCGCACTGCGGCTTTGACTCTCACCGCTCCGTTGTCGCGGGTGCCAGCAGCGGGACTTTGTTGCGCAGTGAGGGGAGCGCTTCGCTTAGCTTCGCTCCGGTGGAGCCGGAGCGACCAGCGTTTCGCCGCTGGACCACGCCCCCGTACGACGGGGGGCGGGATTGGCGCTTCGCGCTTTTTTCTTTTTTCTTTTTTTTATTTTCCGGTGTAGGTTTCGCTGATCCAGTACGGCGACTTCACCAGTTCCCGGTACAACTTCAACGCCTCCGGCTGATCCTGCAGCACCCGGTCATTATGATTCTCCCAAATCATCGCCTTGAAATTCGGATAACGCTTCTCCATCTCAAACCACTCGCGCACCCAACGCACCGGATCACTCGCCTTGCTGAATCCTCCCTCGGCCACCATCATCGGCTTGCGGTCGCCATACTTGGAGTTCACCTCCTTGCACCGCGCCAGAGGATACCGCGCATCCTCATCGCCGTTGACATACTGCGCCGACGGCGGATAACACGACAAACCCACCCAGTCCACATACTGGTCGCCCGGATAATAACGCTCCATCTTGTTCCACTCCACATCCGGATAACTCCGGTGATTCGGCGACCAGACGAAAATATGCCGCTTCGTTGCCCCGACTTGCTCGGCGATGTTGAACATCCGCCGCCACGCCGCCCGGAATCCGTCCGGATCCAGACCCCACGTCACCCAGCCCGAATTGAACTCGTTCATCGGCCGGAACCAGATCGGCGTGTGATCGCCCAGCGTCTTGACATCGTCGATGCTGTCATTGAAGTATTCATAGAAGTAATCATCCAACTTGCCCGAGGCAATGTCCTCCGGCGAAACATTGGCCGGCGGCAGCCAGCCGATCGACATGAAGCGCTGTCCATGATTATTTTCCGCCAGATCGTACGTGCGCAACTCCTGCAGTTCGCCGAAATTCCGCTCCGGACTCAAGCCCTGATACCACAGCACCATCGAAACCTTTTTGCCGACCAGATTTTCAAAGGTCTGAAGCGACATCGGCAACTTCCGCCCGCCGCGCAATGGCTCCTTGAAGCCGTAAGTGGGGGGGAATGCGCCGTGATAAAGACCGTTGGCCGGAACCATTTTCCAGGTGTTCTTGATCTTGCCGTCGAGTTCGATTTCATCGAGCAACAGGAAGTTCGCCTTGCCCGCGTCAGGGGTGAAGTCGAGCTTGACGAAGCGCGCGGGTATCGCCTTGCCCTTGATCGCGATCCGGTACGAACCGTCCTTTTTGCCGATTTTGGCGGGGTCGTTCCATTCGCCCCACGGCGCGAATTCACCCTTTTCGCCGCTCCTGACCGAAACCTTGACCGCCTGCGGCAGGCGCGCATACGCCTCGGTATCCTGAAAACCGGAAATATCGACCGTCTCCAGCTGCTGAACTTCGCCGAGGTCGATGGTCAGCGCCACCGGTTCGGGCCCGCCCCAGCCGACGTAGGCCGGTTTGACAAAGGTCGTCCCCTGGCGGCGCTCACCGTCGGTCAGTTTGGCCCCCAGCGTCCAGCGGCCGGGGTAACGGTCGGCATATTCCGGCGCGGGCGCGCGGCCGGCCTGATAGAATTTGCCGATGCCGAGATTGCCCGATGTGACTTTGCCCGAATTCGGGTCCTCAAGCTTAATCGGCGCGGGCGCGGGGACGTCGCTTTTCTTTGCTCCGGCCAGGAGATCCCGCCACGGCGCAAGTTCGATGCTGTCAAAGTAATTTTTGACCTCTTCGGTGACCGGACGTTCAAAGTAGACCTTGAGCGCCACATCCGCCTTGACCGCTCCGGCCGGCACCTTGACAAGTTCGCAAAGTTCAGTGTAGCGGTTGACGCCGGGCAGCAAGGGCCGCGATTCCAGCACTTCACTTACCGGCCGCCCGTCGGCGTCGCGGAAGGTCAAGGCGATCGATTGTTTGGTCCCGAGAGTCTTGTCGGTGGTGCGGATATACGCCGAGAGCCGGAACTCTTCGCCGCCGCGCACCGTTACCGGCACCGCGGATTTGAGCTCCGCGATCCGGCCTGCCGCCGTGCCCGGCGCGGTGATCAGCTGGAGCGCGCCCTTGCCGGTGTGAACGGTCGGGGTCAAGCGCCAGTTGCCGCCGTCGATCCCCTGCCACCCCGCGCCCTGATTGTCAAAGGTGAGGTCGAGCTTGGGCGCTTCGAGGTTGATGGTATTGAGTTTCTCCGGCACTTTGACTTCGGGTGCGATGTTGTCGCCGAGCATGAGTTCGTCGAAACGGACAAAAGCGGTCTTTTCGATCGGCCCGTTGACGTATACGCGGAGGATCGGGCGGACCGAGACCGCCCCGGCGGGCGGCGTGACCTCGCCGGTGCTGCGGCGGTAGCCGCCGGGTCCTGATTTGAGTTCAAATTCCTGAATTCCCAGCGACTTTTTGGCGGTGTCGAGAAATTCCAGCGCCAGCACTTGACGGATCGGCGCGTTGCTTTCGCTGCCGCCGGAACAGAGGACCTGATAGGAGAATTTGCCGCCGGGAAGCGCGACCGGATCTTTGGCAGGCAGTTCCATCGGCTTGTCGGAAGGCTTGGTGCCGGGATAAAGCACCCGGTGCACGGCCAGATTGCCGGCGGCGGCGGTACGCGCCGGTTGCCAGTAGTTGCCGATCCCCTGCCAGCGGTCGGCTGAATTTCCCTCGAAATCGTCCTGAAAAACAGTCCCGGCAGCGAGTGGCGACAGAGCCCCGGCGAGGGCGATTGCGCAAGCAATTCTCTTCATTTGCTCTCCTCTATATTGGTTTCGAGTGTTCTCGACAGTTTTTTCCGCAAGGGCGGTTGCACGAAGCTCCGGCCCTTTGGCGAAACGTTTTGCCTGATTCGGCCGTTTTTTCTCTCCGCATGATTTTCAACGGTGAATTTTCAGCTCGACTCCGCCTGAAAAGGAGAGCGGGATCATATTGGCGAAACGTTTCGCTTTTTTAATTATAGCCAATTTAAAAGTAAAAAGCAAGTCAGAATTCAAAAAAAATACGATTTTTACTGAAAGATGCTTGTATCTTGAACTTTACCCGGTATTATAATTCTCAAATTTTCACTCTCGCGTTTTTGTTTTTTCTGAAAGAGAAAGGAGCCGTCATGAATATTCTTCTGCGAAACCTGCTAAGCGGAGCCGCGGTACTCGCGTTGCTTGGAGGCTGCTTCTCGCCGAATGTCACCGAAAGCGTCCAGGTCGATCCCGACGACGATCCTCTCGGCGGCGCGATCAACAGCGCCGACATCCGCACCGTCGCCAGCCAGATGACCCCGGCAATCCTCGCTCTGCCCGAAGTCGCCGGCAAAGACGGCACCGTCCGCATCGCAGTCGCCGATTTCAAAAATAATTCGCGCTTCATCATTGATCGCAATCTCTTCATGAAACGGCTTCAGGTCGAACTCAATCGCACCGCCGGCGGCAAGGTCCGCTTCTTCTCGCAGAGCGCCAACGTCGCCAAAGTCCGCACCGAAGTGATCACCGAGCGCCAGCAGGAGCTGGTCCGGGCCAAACTGGCCGAGCTCGGCAAAGAGATCGCCGCCAACCCGCTCTTCGCCAATTCGCCGAAGCCGGTCAAAATCGCGGTCATCCCGGTGCTCAATACCAATTTGGTCAACATGAACGCCGACAGCTTCGCCGCCATGCTCCGTTCCGAAATCGTCAACGCCGCCGGCGGCAAAATCCAGTTCCTGATGCCCGGCGAAGCGGCCGGGGCCGATTACTATCTGACCGGACAGTTCATCCCCGAGAGCGTCCGCACCGAGGGCATCATCAACCTTGCCAACTACATCGGCGTGATCGAGACCCGCCTCAAACGCGGCCAGTCGCTCGACATCACCGACGGCCGGGTGCCGGACACCAGCCGCACCACCCCCCTGGTCGAGGGCGACCAGATCAACATCCAGCGCGAATCCGAACTGGTGCGGCTGATGACTTCGCCCGAAATGCAAGCCCGGCCGAACGTCAACACCCGCTTCAACGTGATGCTGGTCAAACCCTCCGACAAAGTGGCGGTTTACGAAAAAATGTTCCTGCTCGACCGCAAGATCGAAACCGGCCTCGCCAAAGCCGACTTCATCCTCTCCGGCGACATCAGCGCCCTTTCGCAGCGCGCCCAGGGACAGGCCTCGGACTATCTTTTGATCTCAGTCCAGCTCACCAACCCCGAAAACAACGAAACCGTCTGGGAAGACGCCTACGAAACCAAGCGCCTGACCAAGGCCGGCATCGTCTATCAGTAAGGAGTATCCGTGATGAAACAGAACATGCGCATTTTTTTGCCGGCAGTTTTTGCGGCCGCGAGCATCCTGCTGCCTTTCGCCGGCGGTTGCAAGGCGGTCTCGTCAGTCGACCAGGCCGACCGCGCCGATCTTGAGAACGAGAGCACCGTGGTCTTCACCCGGCCGTCGCGCTACGTCGCCTGGGGGACCAAATCACTGCGCGATTACCTCGAAGTGACCTATGAGCGGTTCTACACCAACGACGCCGGGCAGGATGTGCTCGAAGTCGGCTTGCGCTTCCGAGGCGCGACCCATTGGTACGATTACTTCTACTCGATGCCGGAGTCGGTCACGTTCACCGGCCGGGCCAACTTTTATCCCGGCAAAACGCGTTCGGGTGCGCCGCTCTACTCGACCAACCGCCAGACCATTCTGATCCGGCGCGGCGACACCTTCAACTTCAAAGCGGTCTCGCCGCGCAAGGGCGCGGGGAGTTATCAACTGGTCCTGAGTGAAAGCGGCGAACTGGTAAATTGAGGTGGGACAATGAAAAAATCTCTGATTCTCGGACTCCTTGCGCTGGCGTTGGGCTTCTCCGCAACCACTCTTGAGGCCGGCGACTGCATCGTCGGTTACTGGTTCGGCAGTCCCAAGATCGAAAAACAGACCGAAGCCTACGGCCTCCGGCTGGGTCTCCCCGGCTCCTCCGGCGGGCCGGTCAATCTGAGCGGGATGGAGTTTTCCATCTTCTGCAGTTCGACCGAGTGGCTTGACGGCTTTCAGTTGACCTTATGCGGGCCGGCGCTGGCGGGCAACGTGCGCGGGCTCCAGATTTCGCTCTACAACCGCGTCCGCAAAAATATCGACGGGGTTCAAATCGGCGTGGTCAACGGCTCCGACGAGGAAGCCGACCTCCAGTTCGGGGTGGTGAATTATGCACGTACCAACGCCGCTTTTCAGCTCGGTCTGGTCAATATCAATCCCAAAGGATTCCTGCCGGTCTCCATCATCGTCAACTTCGGCAATATCAGCGACGCCAACTGATCTTGTTGGTTTGCTCAAACTCAAGGGTTCGCGATGAAAAACTTTGCCTTTCTTGCCGTCCTCCTTGTCGTGATCGCCGGGGGGTGCAAAAGCACCAACTTCGTCGAGAAAAGCCAGAATGAACTCGACGCGATGGAGGAGGAGTCCTATCAGGCGCGTGACGCTTTTTTGGCCGGAAACTATCCCGAAGCGGAGAAAATCCTGACTGAACTTGCCCGCGAGCGCACGGTCAGCCAGCCGCTCTATTTGTGCGAGCTCGGCACCGTCCAGCTCGCCCAGGGCAGGGAAGAGGAAGCACTCAAAACCTTTCTCTCCGCCCAGCAGGACCTCGAAATGCTCTTCGACAAGACCAAGGAGGAGCAGGCCGCGAGTTTGTGGAGCGGTGAAGTCAACAAAGTCTACAAGGGCGATCCCCATGAGAGCACCGCGCTCTACATGCTGATCGGTACTTTGATGATGAACAAAGGCGACTACGAAAATGCGATCGCCTCGTTCAAAAGCGCCTTGCTCCGCGACGGCGACGTCAATGCCCCCAACGGCAACTACAACTCCGACTACGCGCTCGGCCAACTGCTGCTCGGCGAGTGTTACGCCCGCACCGGCAACCTCGAAGACGCCAAAAAACTCCGGAACGCCGCCCTTTTCAGCGTCTACGACATCAACATCCATGCGCCGCTGATGTTCCAGGGCGAATTCGATCCCTTGTTCCGTTACGTCTCCCTCAAGCGGCTGATTCCGCGTTTTGAGGCGATGGCGGCGAGCGATCTCACCGACAAGGAGCAGAAACAGCGGCTGATCGAGACCGCCGCCAACCTCAATGCGATGACTTTCCGGGAGTTCCTGACCGACCTCAAGTCCGAGCTCGGCGTGACCCAGGAGGCGGTACTCGCTTCGCAATTGACTGCCAATCTCCAGTACCGTGATGCGATCGACACCGGTACCGAGATCGGCCGGATCGGTGCCGCCCGCAAACTCGCCGTCGCCAACAGTCCGGCGGTCAAGCTCCGCAATTACTACCTCGGCGAAGTCCTCGCCGCAAACCGCGCCCGGATCGACGAAATCGGCCGGATGCTGCAACTCTCCGACAGTCAGTTGCAGGATCTGGTCAACTCCGCCGATGAGGTTGACTGGTTTGCCAAACTCGATCCGCTGAGTCCCTACGCGACGCTGCTGCAACCGTATAATTCGATGCTGCTGGTCTGGCACGGACAGAGTCCGTATTTCCGGCGCGGCGGCGACTTCAACGAAATCCGGCAGCTCTGCCCCGGTGAAAAATACGCCGACTTTCTCGACATCCGGATCGACGGCAACGGCTGCCGCTCGATCAAGGGCCTGGGCGACGTCAATTATCAGGCGGCGACCCGCGGCGAGCGGCTGATGGACGAGATTCTGCGCACCAAGGCGCAGACCAAGCGGATCACCCAGATCATCGCGGTGGGGATGTTCGCCACCGGCGTCGGTCTGCTGCTCTCTGGCGACCAGAATCTGATGATCATCGGCGGCGGGCTGATGGCGCTCGGCGCGATCACCTACGGCATCGCCTATATGATGGAGCCGACCGCGGACCAGCGCTGCTGGAAGAATCTTCCGGCCGAATTTTACCTGGTTCCGATCCGATTGCCGGCGGGAGCGCACAAAGCTGAATTCAAAACCTATGACGGCCCCTTTGAGACCGGCAGCCGTACCGTAGACTTCGAGCTGCGGCTGAGCGAGAAGCCGGGCATCCGGCATCTTTTTGCGGGTGACGTCGGGGTGATCCACGGCGCAACGCCGGTGACGATGCGTCAGGCCGATGCGTTTTTCCTGACCCAATTTCTTGCTGAAGAGGGCAAATACGTGACCGAGCATCAGGAAGCGACCACCGATTATCTCGCCCGGGAGTGGGACAAGATCGATCCGAAGCACCGCGACATGGCGATCATGACTGTGATCAATAATCAAAATGGCATATTCTTTCACAATCAGATCGTCCGCTGAGGAGGGGACGGCAATATGACGAAGCAATTGAAAGGTACTCTTTTCGCCGTTCTTGCCCTTGCGCTGGCCTTGCTGGCGGGTTGCGCGCCGACCCGTGAGGAACTTACTCCGCTCCCGGAATACCCGGCGCTGGAGAAATTCAACCATTCGGCGGTTTGCGTGGTCAACAACAAAAGCAGCGACCCGATCGCGATGCTGATCTATCTCAGGCTGGTTCAGGACGGCTACAAGGTAATGGAGCTCGACCAGTTTTCGAGTGCGATGGAGCGCAACGCGGTGGATTATCTGATCACGCCCAAGGGGGTGTTTTTGCGTGATGTCAAGCTCAAGGACGGGGCCACCGCGCGCGATTACTTTTTGATCGTGGACGTCCTGCCGTGCAAGAACAATCCGGAGAAAAAGGTGACGCGATACAAAACCGCGCACCGGGTATTCTTCCACGATCCCGCCGAGATCGTCCCCTCGGACGTGGCCCGTCAGCTGAATCAGAATCTCTTCAACACCCCGGACTTCCGCAACGGCCTCGACCCGTCCCGCATCGTCCCGCCGCCGCCTGAAGCCAAGGTTGCCGCCCCGGCGGCCACCCCGGCCGCGGAATCGGCCCCGGTGCAGAAATAGCCTACCCGGTCAAATTCTCAACAATCTTTTCCCATTCATTCCACCCCGCATTTTTCCGACCGGCTTGCCGGTCGGGAAAATGCTACCCGAAAAAGAGGTTTGGAAAAGGAAGAGCGCGAGAAGGGAAAACCTTCCGAGACGGCACCGACAAAAGTATGTGAGTCGATCCGGCATTGGATCGGCAATCAGGTTCGTTGGTAGAGTTGAGGGAGCTACCCCCTGTGGTAACTCCCGAAACCGCCCCGACGAAGCTGATTGCCGATCCGAGCCGGGCGGCCACAGACTTTTGTCGGTGTCGTCTCCTTAAAAGGTTTTCCCTTCTCGCATCCCCCCTTTTTTTAATTCCTTTTATCGGCAGTAGGATTTGAGGCGGGCGATTTCGGCGGGCCAGAGGGTTTCGTCGATGGTTTCGAGTACCAGGGGGATGTCGTCGAGCCGGGGGTCGGCCATCAGGCGTTGGAAGGTGGCTTCGCCGAGTTCGCCCTGGCCGATGCTGTGGTGACGGTCGAGGCGGCCGTTGAGTTTGCTTTTGGAGTCGTTGAGGTGCATGCCGGCGAGGAGGTTAAAGCCGACGTGGGCGGCGAATTGTTTCATCGTCCAGTCGTAGCCCTCGGGGGTGGCGAGGTCGTAACCGGCGGCGTAGGCGTGGCAAGTGTCGAAACAGACGCCGACCCGGCCGGGGCGGTCGATGGTTTTGACGAGATAGCCGAGTTGCTCAAAAGCGTAGCCGAGGTTGGTTCCCTGTCCGGCGGTGTTTTCGATTACCGCCATCACGCCCGGCACTTCGTCAACGGCCTGCCGGACGCCGGCGGCGATGAGGTCGAGGCACTCTTTTTCGCTCATCAGCCCGAGGTGGCTACCGGGGTGGAAATTGAGTTTGCACAAGCCGAGTCCGGCGACCCGCTTCATTTCGCCGACAAAGGATTCGCGCGAAAGCTTCAGCTTCTCCGGGTCGGCCTGGCCGAGGTTGATGAGGTAGCTGTCGTGCGGCAATATCAGCTCGGGGGGGAAGTGGTGGATTTGGCAGTTTTCCTTGAACGCCGTCGCCGAGGATGCTTCGAGCGGCGGGGCCGACCACTGCCGCTGATTTTTGGTGAACATGGCAAAGGCGGTGGCGCCGATTGCGGCGGCGTTGAGCGGGGCATTTTCGACCCCGCCGGCGATGCTGACGTGGGCACCGATGTACTTCATTTGAAAATCTCTCCGGTCAAGTTCACGAAATCCTCGACGGTCAGCCGGTCGGGCCGGATTTCCGGCGGCATTTCAAGCGCGGCAAAGGCTTCGCGGACTTTTTCCACCCCGTAAACCGCCCCGAGCACCTTGCAGAGCTGTTTGCGGCGCTGGCCAAAGGCGGTTCGGACCACGCCGCAAACCCGTTTGGCGAGCTTCGGGTCCGGCAGCGAAGTGCGGAGCGTGAAGTCGGCGATTGCCGAATCGACTTCGGGCGCGGGGTAGAACACCTCCGGCGGCACGTTGCGCGAAATCCGCACTTCATACAGGAGCTGGGTGCGGACGCTGAGTCCGCCGTAATTTTTGGTTCCCGGCGAGGCGGCGAGGCGGTCGGCCATTTCTTTCTGGAGCATGAAGCTCATCGCGGTCGGCGGCTGCGGGAGCTCGAGCATCCGGGCGATGAAAACCGAGCTGATCGCATAGGGCAGATTGGCGATCGCCCGGAAGGGCTCGTTTTCTGGGAGAATCTGATAAAAATCGACCTTGCAGGCGTCGGCCTCGATCAGCGTAAAGCGATCCGAGTTGACGACGCGCCGCAAGCGTTCGGCGAGGCGGCGGTCGAATTCGATTGCCAGCACCCGCGCCCCGGCGTCGAGCAAAAGGCGGGTGAGTGCGCCGAAGCCGGGGCCGACTTCGAGCACGAGTTCGCCCGGCTTGATTTTGGCGTCGCGGACGATGGCTTCGAGCATGTTGCCGTCGAGCAGGAAGTTCTGACCGAGGCCGCGGCCGGGGCGCATCCCGAGTTTTTCGAGTTCGTCGAGGAGCTGTTGTTTATTCATCAGAATTTGGCTCCGGCGCAAGCGCAAGCGCCGCCGCAGCGGTGGGCGTTGCCGCAGAGCTCGGCGCTTTGGCACTTCGACGCGGCCGACGGACGCACCGCGGCAAAGGTGCTCGGGAGCTTCTCAAGCTCGTTTGAGCCACAGCTTTCGCAGCTCACTTCGGCGTCAAAACGCGGCACCAGCTTGGTCTCTTCGGCGCCGCAACTGCGGCAGCGGTAACGGAAAATCGGCATAAAATCCACCTCTCGCTTGTTCCTGTCATGTTTCAGTGTTAATGTAATACCGCAAGCGGGGTTTTGCAATCCCGCCAAGCGCGGATGGTGCGCAAGCACTTGAAATTTGATTTTGAAACGAGTCGGCGCATGAAACAAAAAGAAAAAGTCTACTGGTGCATCCTGCTTCTGGTCATCATTGCGGTTGCGACGTTGGCGGCCGGCGTATATTGGCGCAATCGCGACTACCAAAAGACCGCGCTGATTCAATTGACCGGAGTGCTCAAAGCAGAACTTCCGCTCGATATTCCGGTCATATATATCACCCGGCGGCCGTCCGGACAGTTTCAAGCCTTTCCGCTGTCGGATCGGAGCCGAAAAAATTACACTCTCCACTGGGATCCCCGGACAGATGAACTTTTTATCTCGATTCTCCGGGGGGAATTCGGCGGTTGGATCATCATGAACGGCGACTACCGGATCAGCGATCCGACCGCCAAAGCAAAACTGCTCAGTTTCCTGAAAGCGAATCACTGGGAATAGTTTACCCGCTATTATCGATTTTTTCCTAATTGCTCGGAAAAAGTCGGAACGCATAGGTCGTTTTGCTTTTTTTCAGCAGAGTACGCTATTTCGGATTATCGACCTTCTCTGAAATCCTACAAAAAATTGCATTCAATTTCAAAAAACGAACACCAAGACATCTTAACATTTAAGAATTTTTTTCTGCACCATGGTTGACAAAAATGTCTCTGATTATATTTAATTGGAGGTATAAGTCATGGATAATGAAACGATGTTGGTAGTTCAAAATGAACTGGAAAAAATTAACTTGAGAAAACCAGTGATTGCGATTCACCATATCTGTGAAGCAAAAATAAGCAATTGTGAATTGTGTACAGCTTTCCATAACCGTGTATTCAAACTTCCCGAAGATAGAGAGGCCATCCCACAATTACCGTTGCATCCAAATTGCAAATGTAAGCAGATTGAAATTCGAGATGAAGCTGTCTACAAAAAACTGACTCAAGTTGATTCTGCTACGGTACGCGTGGACAATTCTCCTGGATTTGGCGGAATCAGGATTTCCGGCATCGAAGATATGTTGGAAAAACTTGAAAAAAAATACCCTAATGGCGGCATTGAACGTTTAATTATTTCAAATCATGGTAATAGTCCCGGATACTTCCCATTGGGAAATAATGATGATTTGAAATTTATAGCTAATAACCCTAAATATCTGGAGTGCCTGAAAAAATTGTTGGCCAAAGATGCAATGATTGACATTCGAATGTGCCATGCGGTCGAGGGGAAATCCGGCGCGCAATCAGCTCAAAAATTGGCCGATATTCTGGGGGTGAAAATACTCGGATACGAAGGCCCTGTCTCTCCCTTCGGAACGAGACCAAACTATGCAAAAAACGATAAAGAGCATTACTATAGTCCATTTGGAGCCCGCTTCCCAGACAATAAACCCAAAATATTCCGGGTCTTCTCCGTTTTGAGCCATGATTCGCTTCAAAAATGGCTTAAAATATCTGGATAAATTGAAAAAGGTCGACATTAGCCTTATTGTTTTTGTATCTGACCACTCAAACAAAAAGGATCAAAATG
>JBFWIO010000012.1:0-18710 GCA_050255955.1 Victivallaceae bacterium | reverse complement strand
CACGGCTTCGGCGATGACCTGCTTGAGGGCGATGTCGATTTTGACGCGCTCTTTGCGGCGTTGAAAAAGATCAATTATCAGGGCCCCTTTACGGTGGAAATGATTCCCTTTTCGCGGCTGCCCGACCTGGTGCTGCCCGACCTCGAACTTGCGGAAACAACCGTCAAAAAACTCAAGGCGTTGGACAAATGAGAAACTACAGCAAGATCGCCAAAGACTGGTGGGACTACACCACGCTCGACCGGAGCATTCTCGACGAAGCAGCGAGAATCACCATCGACAATCTCAAGTCGCTTGAGCGGCCGGGATTCAAAATCCGGATTTTCGATACGTTGCAGGAATTCTACGCCGCCGAAGCGCTTGAGTACATCAAAGCCTGGCGGCGCGCCACCGCCGACAATCCCTGCGGCATCTGCGGCCCGATCGGCCCGACCGAACAGCTGCCGATCGTCGCCCGGATGGTCAACGACCTTGATTTGAACCTCAAACACGCCCATTTCTGGGGCATGGACGAATGGCTGGTCGACGGCAAGGCGGCCGGCATCGATTTCCCGCTCGGCTTTGCCAAAGCCGACCTTGATTTGTGCTTCAACCGGATCCGCCCCGAGCTGCGGATGCCGCGCGAAAATATGCACTTCCCGAGCGAAAACCCGGAAGCCTACGTCAAGTCCTACACCGAAGCCAGATGCCTGATTATGCAGGGCGGCCAGGGCGAAACCAAGCACTGGGCCTTCAACGACCCGGTCCGCCGCGAAGGGCGTTACGCCGACGCGCCCCCTTCCCCGGCCGAATACCGCAAACTCTCGACCCGGATCGTCGAACTTCACCCGATCACCTTGATCCAGAACGCCCGCACCTCGGGTGGCGGCACCGTCCAGAACGTTCCGTCGCAGGCGATCACCGTCGGCCCGCTCCAGACCTGGCAGTGCGATCAGGTTTCGATCTGGCACCCGGGCCACCACGACAACCCCTTCGGCCAGCGGCTTTCGACGCTGATGATTTCGCAGAAAATCGCCGATAGCTCAGTGCCGATGTCGCTTTTGGCCGACCACGACGACGTCACGTTCAACTTCTACCGCCACGGCTTCGGCGTGTGTGATGTGGAGATGCACTAAATGAAAAAACGCGCCATTGCGATTGCCTGCCACCCCGACGACATCGAGTTCATGATGGCCGGAACTTTGCTCCGGCTTCAGGCTGCGGGGTACGAAATCCACTATATGAACATCGCCAACGGGTCGCTCGGCACCAACCGCCACACCCGTGACGAAATCGTCGCCATCCGCCGCGCCGAAGCAATCGAGGCGGCCGGATTGATCGGCGCGGTTTACCACGAGAGCATCTGCGACGACCTCGAAGTCTTCTACAATCCCGAGCTGCTCGGCAAGACCGTCGAAGTGGTCCGCGAAGTCGATCCCGAGATCGTGCTGACCCACGGCCCCTACGATTACATGGAGGACCATGTGAACGCCGGGCGGCTCGCGGTGTCGGCGACTTTCTGCCGCGGGATGACCAATTTCAAGTGCGGCCAGATGTTCCCGCCGACTTTGCGCGAGGTGGCGGTTTATCACTCGATGCCGCACAGCCTCACCGATCCCTTGCGGCGGCCGATCATTCCGGAAATCTACGTTGACATCAGTTCGACGATGGCGGCCAAACGCGCGATGCTGGCCTGCCACCGCAGCCAGAAACAGTGGCTCGACGTCAGCCAGGGGGCGGACGCCTATCTCGAAGACATGGCTTTCCGGGGAGCCCATTACGGTAAATTGTCGGGAAAATATCCTTATGCCGAAGGCTGGCTCAAGCACAGCCATGTGGGTTTCGGCGCCGAGGACTTCGACCCGTTGAGCAAAGCATTGAATCAATAAGGAAAAACCAAAGATGGCACTTATCAGCCTCAAAGAAATCCTGCAGGACGGCCGGGCCGGCAAATACGCGGTTCCGATGTTCGACGTATCCAACCCGGTGATGATCCGGATCGCGGTGGAAGTCGCCGAGGAGGAGAATTCCCCGGTGATCCTGGCCGCAATCGAGCCGGATCTGGTCGGCAACAATATCCACTACTGGGCGCAGGCGGCGCAACTTGCGGCGCTGCGTTCCAATATTCCGGTGGCGTTCATGGTTGACCATGCCGCCAAGCTCGAACTCTGCGTCCGCTGCGCCGAAGCCGGATTTTCCGGAGTGATGATCGACGCTTCGAGCAAGGAATTCAGCGAAAACGCCCGGATCACCCGGGAAGTGTGCGACCTCATGCACCGCCGCGGAGTCAGCGTCGAAGCCGAGCTCGGCCACGTCGGCGACGCCCAGGCGGGCGAAGGCGAAGGGGCGTTGACCGGCGACCATAGCGCGGCCTCGGTTTTCACCGAGCCGGACAAAGTCGAGGAATTTGTTGAATTGAGCCGTTGCGACGCGCTGGCGGTGTCGATCGGCACCGCGCACGGCGTCTACCGCACTGCGCCGACCCTCAACATCGAGCTCCTGCGCCAGATCAACGCGATTTCGCCGGTGCCGCTGGTGCTTCACGGCGGCTCGGGCACGCCTGATGACCAGATCCGCGCCGCGATTGCCAACGGCATCGCCAAGATCAACATCTGTTCGGAGATCATGTACGCCTGGCACCACACGCTCTTGGAAGTGCTGCAAAAAGCGCCGAATCTGTCGTTCTGGAATTGCACCGCCTGTGTCGAACCCGAAAAAGCGATGCGCGAAGTCATGCGCCGCAAGATCCGGCTCTTCGGCTCCAACCGGGCTTGACATCATGACCGGGGGCATCATCGCAGCCGGCAACTGGATCGTTGACCGGGTAAAAACCATCGACCGCTGGCCGGAGCAGGGAACGCTCTGCAACATCCTCGCCGAGGAAGTCGCCGGCGGCGGCGGGCCGTGCAACGTACTGTTTGACCTCGCAATGATGGACCCGGCGATTCCGCTTGCGGCCGCCGGGCGGGTGGGGGACGACGACGGCGGGCGCTTTCTGCTGGCCGAAATCGACCGGCGCGGCATCGACCGCCACCTCCTCAAAATCCAGTCCGGCGTGCCGACCGCCCACACCGACGTGATGTCGGGCGAAGGCAAACGGACGTTCTTCCACTGTCGCGGCGCCAACGACTTCTTCGGCGTCGAAGATTTGCTTGAGAGCGATGCTTCGGCCAAAATTTTCTACCTCGGCTATTTGATGCTGCTTGACCGTCTCGACGCCGATGATCCCGACTACGGCATCGCCGGGGCGCGGTTGCTCGACGCGATGCGCCAACGCGGCATGCTGACGGTGGTTGACTTCGTCTCCGAAGCGCCGGAGAAATTCCGCCGCGCGGTTCAGTCGGTGCTGCCCTATATCGATGTATTGGTCATCAATGAAATCGAGGCGGGCAACAGCTTCGGCATGGTGATCCGCCGCGCCGACGGCACCCTCGACCGCACGGCGCTCGCCGAAGCTTGCCGCCGCTTCATCGCCGGGGGAGCGGCCCAAGTCATCGTCCACTACCCCGAGGGGGCCTACGCCCTCACCGCCGACGGCACGGAGCTGGAAATACCCTCCTGCAAAGTCGAGCGGATCGCCGGCACCAACGGCGCGGGCGACGCCTTCTGCGCCGGGGTGCTCTACGGTCTCTACAACGACCTCCCGCTCGCCGAAACGCTGCGGCTGGCCTCCGCCTCGGCCGCCTTCAACCTCGGCAGCCCGACCGCCTCCGGCGGCGCGGTTCCGGTGGCGGAGCTCCGCAAGTTCCTTGCCGCGCAGGGCTGATCCTGAAAATCACTCAGTAAAGAGGTCGTGGCTGGCGAATTTGGGTTCGCTGGTGAGGTTGATCCCGAGTTTGCGCAGTCCGGCTTCGTCGCCGGGGGTCGGCAGGTGGGTCAGGTGCATTTCGCAGTCGGCGAGAAGCGGCAGCTGCTGCATCGCCAGCTTGGCCGCCGGGTTGGAGGGGACGCTGACGCTGAGGGCGATCAATGCTTCGCCGAGGTCGAGACTGATCCGCTTGCTCTTGAGAAATTTCTTCTTCAAATCCGCCACCGAATCGATCACCACCGGAGAAATCAAAGGCAGTTCGTCGGGCAAACCGGCAAGCTCCTTGACCGCATTGATCACGCAACTCGCCGCCGCGTGCATCAGCGGCGAATTCTTGCCGGTGATGACCCGCCCGTCAGGCAGTTCGAGGGCGGCTCCGCAGAAGACGTTTTCGCACCCCTTCCCCGGCCGCTCGACGGCCTCTTCGGCGGCTTGCCGGGCCGGCAGCACCGTCCGGCGGTCCTCGCCGGTCACGCCGACTTCGTCCATCAGCAATTTGACCCGTTCGACCGTCTGCTGGTCGGCGATGCCGGAACAGTATTCGCACTGGTAGCGAAAGTAACGGCGGATGATCTCCTGGATTGCGGCCTGCTTGACCAATTCGTCATCGACGATCGAGAAGCCGACCCGGTTGACCCCCATCTCGGTCGGGGAGCGATACGCGAGCTCCGGCCCCATGATCCGGGCGCAAATCCGGCGCACCACCGGAAAAATCTCAATGTCGCGATTGTAATTGATCGCCGTCTCGCCGCAGGCTTCGAGATGAAAGGGATCGACCATGTTGACATCACCGATGTCGGCGGTGGCGGCTTCGTAAGCGAGATTGACCGGATGCCGCAAGGGCAGATTCCAGACCGGAAAGGTTTCGAATTTGGCATATCCGGCGGCGACGCCGCGTTTCTGCTCGTGGAAAACCTGTGATAAACACGTCGCCATTTTGCCGCTGCTCGGCCCTGGGCCGGTGACGATCACAATCGGTTTTTCGGTTTCGATATATTCGTTGGCGCCGTAGCCGTCGTCGCTGACGATGGTGTCGATGTCGGTCGGGTATCCCTCAATGGAGCGGTGGGTGTAAACCCGGATGCCGCGCCGGGTGAGTTTGTTGATAAAGGTTTTGACCGTGGGCTGGCCGGCATAGCGGGTGACCACCACCGCCTTGACCGCGAGCCCGCGGTCGCGGAGGCTGTCGATGATCCGCATGGTGTCGGCGTCGTAGGCGATGCCGAAGTCGGCGCGCATTTTCTTGCGCTCGATGTCGCCGGCGAAAATGCAGATCACAATATCGATCTTGTCCTTGAGCTTCTGAAGCAGCCGGAGCTTGACATTGGGGTCGAATCCGGGCAGGATCCGGGCGGCGTGAAAATCAAAGGCGAGTTTGCCGCCGAACTCCAGATAAAGCTTGTTGTCAAATTGCGCCGCCCGCTCCAGAATCGCGCGCGACTGTTCCTCAAGGTACTTATCGTTATCAAATCCGCATTGCATCAGCTTTCTCCCCTTATACAAAATTTTCTTACTATATGTTTCAGGGCCGAAAATACAAGTACCGGGTTGAGAAAAATACAGACGGGTTTTTCAGCATGGTAAACCTTTTCGACCCGATTGACATAGTCAGTTGCAAAAAATCAGCGGATCGGCGTTTGCAAAATTCCGATGCGGTTTTATAGTACCAAAACCCCAAAGGAGTTACGGCTATGCGTTTTCGTCAGATTCACCTCGACTTCCACACTTCCGGCCTGATTCCGGATATCGGCAAAGACTTCGACAAAAAGGAATTCCAACGCACCCTCAAGGAAGCCGCGGTCGATTCGATCACTTGTTTCAGCTCCTGCCACCACGGCTGGAGCTATCACCCCACCCGAGTCGGCGAAATGCACCCCGGCCTCAAGTTCGATCTCCTCCGCGCCCAGCTCGACGCCTGCCTGGAAATCGACGTCAAAGTCCCGGTTTACCTCACCGCCGGAGTCAATGAGTTGATGGGCAAACGCCACCCTGAGTGGCGCGAAATCGCCGCCGACGGCGGCTACGGCGGCTGGACGCGTTCACCGCTCTCGCCGGGCTTCCCGACGATGTGCTTCAACACCCCCTATCTCGACTGGCTCTGCCGCCAGATTGAGGAGACGGTGACCTTGTTCCCCGACGCCGACGGGATTTTCCTCGACATCATCGCGCAGGGCGAATGCTGCTGCCGCGCCTGCCTTGAGGGAATGCTCGAGCGAAAGCTGGATCCGACCCGGAGCGCCGACCGCAAACTCTACTCCGAACTGGTGCTCGACCGTTATTACCAAAAAACCACCGCGGCGGCGCGCTCGCGCGATCCCCAAATGCGGGTCTTCCACAACAGCGGCCACATCAGCCCGGCCTGGGGGGCGAAGCTTAAATACTTCAGCCACCTCGAACTCGAAAGCCTCCCCACCGGCGGCTGGGGCTACGACCACTTCCCGCAGAGCGCCGCCTTTGCCCGCAAGACCGGACTCGACTTTCTCGGCATGACCGGCAAATTCCACTCCTCGTGGGGTGAATTCGGCGGCTTCAAACACCCCAATGCACTGCGTTACGAATGCGCCGCAATGATCGCCCAGGGGGCCAGATGCAGTGTCGGCGACCAGCTCCACCCCTCCGGACGGCTCGACGAATCGACCTACCGGATCATCGGCGAAGCTTACCGCGAAGTCGCCGCCAAGGAGCCATTCTGCGTCAACGCGGTCAACCTTGCGGACATCGGGGTGATCCCGCAAGAGGCTTTCGCCGCCGGTGACGGCAAGGAGAATTGCAGCGACGGCGACACCGGGGTGACCCGGCTGCTGCTGGAGGGGCAATTCACCTTTGACGTGCTCGCCCCGACGATGGATTTCGGCGCCTACAAAATGCTGATCCTACCCGACACCATCGAAGTCGGCCCGGATTTGCGCGAAAAACTGGCGAAATACCTCGCCTCCGGCGGCAAACTGGTGCTTTCCGGCAAAAGCGGGACCGACGCCGGTTTCGACCTCGGCGGGGTTTTCGCCGGGGAGAGCGAATTTGACCCCTCGTATATTCTGCCCGCGCCGGAGTTCGCGCCGGAGTTCTGCAACTCACCTTTTGTGGTTTACGGCCGGGCACAAAATTTCAAGGTGACCACCGGGAAGTCGCTCGGCGCCGTCTTTGACCCCTACTTCAATCGCGATTACCGCCATTTTTCGTCGCACCAGCACACCCCCAACCGGCCGGAGCCGAGCGACTATTCGGCAGGGGCGATTTGCGGGAACATCACCTGCTTCGCCCACCCGGTGTTCACCGTCTACCGCCGCTCCGGCGCGGTGGCGTTCCGCCAGTTCGTGACCAAAGTGTTGAGGGCGGCGCTGGGCCAGGAGATCCTCTTCACCAGCAATCTGCCGTCGCTCGCGCGCGTCACCGTAACGCAGGATACCAAGGCCGGGCGCGCCATCGTACACTTGCTCTACGGCAACATCGTCAAGCGCGGCGGCGGCGTCCCCGGTTCGCCATTCCTCACCCGCGAAGTCGAGCTGATCGAAGAACTTCTGCCGCTTCATGACATCAAGTGTTCGCTCAGAGTCGATCGCCCGGTTAAATCAGTCAAACTGGAGCCGCAGGGACTCCCGATCGATTTTGCGGTACGCGACGGCCGCTGTGAATTCACGGTGGATCAATTCACCTGTCACCAGATGGTGTCGATCGAATACCAAAGATAGATTTTGGGATCAAAAAGGCGGAATCATGCAAAGAATTCTCCTTCTGTGCTGCGCGGCGTTCTGCTGCGGAGTCGTCCCGGCCACCGAGCTGATACCCGGCGTCAAAGTCGGAGATCGCGGCGTGCTGGAGGTGGAAGCTGTCAAAATCGCGGTGATGCACTTCAGCGCCGATTGGCGCAATGCCGACCAGCGCCGGCAATCCCGGGTCGAGCCGGACTTCCCGTCCACGGCCAAAGGAAATTACCGGACCCGGCTCCGGTTGCCGCTGGCCGGGGGAAGCGCGGAGGCGACATTGAGTGAGACTCTCACCGTCACCGGGCCGGACACGCTTGAGGCGGAGTACCGTTTCAATGTCCCCGCTCCGGTCAAAACCGGCCGCCTCGGACTTAATTTGACGCTCCCCTGTGACGTTTTCGCCGGACGGACGCTCACCGTCGACGGCGAAAAAATTCCGCTCGGCAAAAGCTATGTGCCTAACCGCAACCGTTTCTGGCGGAGCGCAAAAACCTTGTCGATCCCGCGCCCCGGCGGCGCACTGACCTTGAGCGGCGAATTCGCGTTGCTCATTCAGGACGACCGCCAGTTCGGCGGCAATGATTTCTCGATTTCACTTTACTTTGCCCCCGGCACCGGCGAAATCAGTGACGCGGCACTCAACTTCCAGCTCCGCAACGCCGACATTGCGAGTACGCCGGTCGAAATCAAAAACACCCGGCCCTTTGCCGAGGTCGAAGCGCTGAAAAGTTTCACTCCCGGCAAAGCGGGCGGGGTCAATTTCGCCGGAACCGGCGTCCTCTGCCTCGGCCCGGCGGCAAAAACAAGCATTCCGGCGAGCGGCAAAAAACCGTTCCTGTACCTCCTCCACGCCTTTGGCGGGGAGGGGGCAACCGAAACCCCGGCGGCGACCGTCACCGTACGCTATCGGAACGGCGGCGAGAGTAAATTCCCGTTGTTCAACGGGGTTCACGCGGCAGCGGCCGGTTCGCTCCGGACCCTTGAGGGCGATCAGGGCGCGCTGGTCTGGATTGGCGACAAGCAAGCGACGCCGGGGGGCCTCTACCTGACGAGGCTCGAGCTCAAGCCGGAACTCGAACTTGCCGCGATTGAACTCGCCGCCGCCCCCGGCCGAAACTGGCTCGTCGCCGGTCTGGCAAGTTCGAATGACGCAATCGACCTCCCCGCGAAACAGCCGGTGCTGGCGGTCCCCAACGCCGAATGGCGGCCGATCGGCGACGACCGCGGCACGGTCAAGGGTTCAATCCTCGACTTCTCCGATTTGGTCGACGCCCCGGCGGGCAAATACGGCCACTTGATCACCCGCGGCGGCCATTTCGCCTTTGCCGGCGCCCCGGACAAACCGGTGCGCTTCTACGGCGCCAACCTCTGCTTTTCCGCGAATTTTATGGAAAAGGAATTTTCCGACCAAGTGGCCTCACGGATGGCGATGACGGGTTACAACACCGCCCGGATTCACCACTACGACGCCGATCTCTCAAAGCGGACGGGAAAGGAATTGGCCGCCGATCAACTCGACCGCCTCAACTACCTCTTTGCGGCGCTCAAAAAACAGGGTCTCTACATCTCAATCGACCTCTTTACCATCCGCAAAATCGATCCCCAAGTCATTCCCGAAGTCGCGGGGAAACTCTCCGCGATCAGCATGACCGACTACAAAATGCTGCTCCCGGTCTCCGGCGGCGCGTTCGCCGACTGGCAGAAGTTCGCCCGCGCGGTGCTGACCACCCGCAACCCCTACACCGGGATGACCTGGGGCGAAGACCCGGCGCTCATCACCATCTGTACCGTCAACGAAGACGGCCCGATGCACTACGCCGAAAACCCGGTGATCCGCGACCTCTATCAGGCACGATTCCAAGCTTGGCAGGCCGAACATCCCGAGCTTGTTACGCAACCCCATGAAGCGCAGTTCCGGCGTTTCCTGGCCGAACTCTGGAGTACCTGCTTCGCCAGACAGCGCGAATTTCTCCATTCGCTCGGCTGTCGGGCGCTGCTTACCGACCTCAACTGGTATGCCACGCCGTATCTTGCGGCGATCCGCGACGGATTCGATTTGGTCGACAACCACCAGTACCATGATCATCCGTCGTTCCCGGTGCAGGAGTGGCGGATGCCTTTTGGCTTCAGAAACACCAATCCGGTGCTGGAGCTTGCCTCGACCCCGCGCGAATTGATGCCGACGCGGATCTTCGGCAAGCCCTTCACGGTGACCGAATTCAACTATTGCTTTCCCAATCCGTACCGCAACGGCGGCACCCTGCTCTTCGGCGCGTACGCCGCGCTGCAGGACTGGGATGCCGTCTACCGCTTCGCCTGGTCGCACGAGGCCGACGCGGTCAAACGCACCAAGGAGATCGGGCCCTTTGACATCGTCAACGACCCCGCCGCGCAACTCGCGGAGCGGCTCGGCATCCTCCTTTTCCGGCGCGGCGACGCGGCTCCCGGCAAAGAGCGGACGGCGTACATCCTCGGCAACACGACCGAGGAGTGGACTCGTCAAGTCTATCCCGCCGCCTTCACCCGGCTCGGCTTGCGGCAGCAAATCGGCACCGTACTGGCGGGAAAAGTGCTCCCGGCGGGAGTGAAGCCCTTCACCGGCAACGATCAGTCCGAAGCAAAGGTGATCACCAGCGACACCGGCGAAATCACCCTCGACGCCGAAAACGGCGACTTCCGGGCGGTGACGCCGCGGACCGAGGGCTTCATGCTCGCCTCAGGTCGTCCCGGCGTTGGCAAGATCGTCAAAGTGACTCCCGACCGGAATTTTCAGGTCGCCGCCGCCGCCGTCCGCGACAATGCGGCGTCACTGGCGACCTCGAAGCGGATTCTCATCGTCCACCTGAGCCAGAGCGTCAATTTCCGCGCCCGCTTCGACTCGTCCGAGCGAAAACTTCTTGAAGCCCTCGGCACGGCCCCGCTGCTGTTCCGCGTCGCAAAAGCCGACTTCGAGCTTGATCTCCCGGCGCTCAAAAACCCGAAACTCTACCGGCTCGACCACACTGGAAAACGTGTCGGCGAACTTATATTCAAGCGTGAAAACGGTAAAATCAGCTTCCGCAACGAGGCCGCCGAAACCCCGGCGCTGGAACTGACCGGCGACTGAAAGTTATAAAAAAAAATGCGGAAAGGATTTCCCTTTCCGCATTTTGCGGCCAAGAATCAATTAGCTTTCCGGCGGAAGTTCGAGGATGGCGTCGGCTTCGGAGGCGGGGAGTTCCTGGACTTCGCGGAGTTTGCGGCCTATGGCGCGGACGCGAACCTGGGTGGCTTCGATCGAATTCGAGGCTTTGCGGAGACGGTCGTTGACCTGTTCGAGGGCTTCGGCGTATTTGAGCCATTCGCTTTTGACCGCTTCGAGGAGCTTCCAGACTTCGCTTGAGCGCTGCTCGATGGCGAGGGTTTTGAAGCCGAGCTGGAGGCTGTTGAGGATCGACCACAGCGTGGTCGGGCCCGCCACCACCACGCGGCATTCGCGCTGAAGATAATCCGCCAGCCCCGGCCGGCGCAGCACTTCCGAAAAAAGCCCCTCGGTGGGCAGAAAGAGAATCGCAAAGTCGGTCGTCACCGGCGAGAGAATGTACTTCTCGCGGATCGTCCTGGCCGAATTCTTCAAGCTCAATTCGAGCATTTTCCCGGCCTGTTCCGCCCCGGCGGCGTCGGCGGCGTCGAGCGCGTCGAGCAAACGCTGGTAATCCTCGACCGGAAATTTGGCGTCGATCGGCAGGAAAACCTCTTCCGATTCACCCTGCCCCGGCAGCCGGATCGCGAATTCGACCATGTCGCGGTTGCCGCGGGGTGAATAATTGGTGACGTACTGGTTCATGGTCAGCACCTGTTCGAGCAGCGAACCGAGCTGGACTTCGCCCCAGGTGCCGCGGGTTTTGACGTTAGTCAGCACCCGTTTGAGGTCGCCGACCCCGGTGGCGAGGTTGCGCATTTCGCCGAGGCCCTGACAGACCAGTTCGAGCCGTTCGGAGACCAGCGTGAACGACTCGCGCAAGCGCTGGTCGAGCGTCTTCTGAAGCTTCTCATCGACGGTCTGGCGCATTTCCTCAAGCTTCTTGGTATTCTCCTCGCGGAGCTCCTTGAGCTTGATCTCCATTGCTTCGCGCATCAATTCGAGCTTGCGCAAATTCTCCAGCGCGGCTTCGCCCTGTGCGCGGCGGGCGGCTTCGAGCTCGCGCTGAAGGTTCTCGGTCTGGAGGTGGATGCTTTTGACCAGCGAGTCATTGAAATTCTTGAGGTTCAAGCCCAGTTCGGAGCGGAGCTGGGCCGCCGCCTCGGGCTGGGTGCGTTCGAGCCGGGCAAGGCTGTCGCGCAGCAGCGCCAGCGGCGTTTCAAAATCCGATTTTTCCGGGCGGCGCAGCAGAAGCGCCAGGACCGCCAGCAACACCAGCAGTTCAAGCCCGGCGACGATGATCAGCAGGATAGTCATATTCCATTCATTTCAAACCGGCGTCGGCGCGATAGATCACTTCTTTGTTCCAGCGCCGTCCGGTCGGGTTCATTTTGTAGACATTGGCACGGTGATCGACCACCCAGACCGGCATATTGTTGCCGGAAGTGCAGAAAATCCAGGAGACTTCTCCCAGCGTCGCCGGACGAAGCTTGCCGGCCGGCGTGACTTGAGTTACCGCAAGCTGCGAAGGCAGTTGCACCAATCCGAGTGAATCGTTTTTGTCAAGACTCAGCACCAGCATTTTTTCGGATTCATTCCAGACTGCGCCGCGGCCGCTGCGGGAACTGATTTCGCGGATGGCGTCGCCGTGGACGAAGTAAGCGCAGGAGCCGGACTGGCCGATCACCAGCGACTCACCGTCGCGGCCGATCACAGCGCCGAAATCGGCTTTGAAGTTTTCCGGCAGTTTCTGAACTTTCCACGGTACGAATTCGTCGCCGTCGATTTTTCGATACTCGATCATCCGGTCGGTCACATTGATCAGCACCCGGCCGTCGGCGGAGACGAAAAGCAAGCCGCCCGGCCAGCGCAAATTGACTTCGCGCGGCGCATCGCCGAGGCGGTCGGTGCGGAAAATCAGAAGTTTGTTGCTGTCGGCCAGCTTGACCAGCGCCTGATCACCGGCGACCACCCAGTCGGAAGCGGGTTCGCCGAATTCGGCGGACTCGATGATTTCGCCGGGATGCCGGACCGAGAGCAGAACCAGCCGCGGCGATTGACCGAGATCGGGCTGGGCTTCCTGAAGTGCCAGCACCTGCCCGGAGCCGGGCAATATTGCAATTCGCGAAAGTTTGCGGTCGGCCGCCGTCAGGACATTGGCCAAACGCGAGTTGAAGAGGTTCAAAAAAACGACCCGGCTGCCGAAGGGCCCCTCACCTGCGCCGACCCGTTCGAGAATCGCGATAGCGCTCTCGTCGGGGGCGAGCACGGCGTCGCAGAGCCGCGCACCGCCGGTGGAGCGGGAGGGATCAAGCGACGGCGTCCACTCGATCTTTTTGTTGGGCAAAGTCACCATCCCGGCGATTGAGCCGCGGGGTGTGTTGCGCATGGCGTCGTCATCGTCAATCAGGAGGACACTGCCGGTCGCTTCGACTTTGGGAGCTTTGTCATCGCCGCTCCAGCGGATCTTTCCGGGTCCTGTTTCGTCGGCGGCGAAGCCGAGGGCGGCGGCGAGCATCAACATCAACGCGGTAGTTTTTTTCATCGGCAACTCCCGATCCAGGTAATTTTCGGCGAAAAAGCGCCGGTTCGGCTTGATTTTTCACCGGCAATACGGCAAATTAAGTTCATTGCGGTAAATATAACCGAAAACGGAATCAAATGCAATGACCATCAAGAAAAATTTTCTCGATCGCTTCATTGAGAAGGTCGAAGACGTCGATGCGGGGAGCCGGCAGGCGTATATCCTGCGACTGGCCCGCGAGCACGGATTTTTCGCCACGGTCTTTGACGCGGTGGAGGAGGGCATCCTGATTATCGACCGCAAGTTGCGGATTCGTTACTTCAACAAGGGCGCCCGCGAACTATTGGCGTTGCCGGAGAATCTGGGTAAAATCCGGGTATCGCAGTTATTGCGCGGGGTGGACTGGCGGCGGATACTCGGTCAGGACGCCGAGGAGTGGGAGCGGGTGGTGCGCCAGGAGATTGAGATTGTCTATCCGGAGCCGCGGTTCATCCAATTCTATCTGGTTCCGCACCCGGACGATCAGGGTTTGGCGACGGTGATCATCCGGGATGTCACGGAGAGTCGCAAGCATACGCTGGAGGCGCTTGACCAGCAGACGGCGCAGGCGGTTTCGATGTTGGCGGGCTCGGTGGCTCATGAGATCGGCAATCCGCTCAACAGTTTGTATTTGAATCTTCAGTTGCTGGAGCGTGCTGATTCGCTTGATCCGGATGAAAAACGGGAAATGATTCGAGACTGCAAGCATGAGGTGGAGCGGCTGGACAATCTGATTACGGGTTTTTTGTCGGCGATCCGGCCGGGTCATCCGAAGTTTGAACCGGTAGACATCCGGGAGCTGGTGCTGGAGACATTGGCTTTTATGCACCAGGAATTTGAGGGGCGCGAGGTGCGGATCAGTTGTGAATTCGCGGATGATTTGCCGAAGATCAACGGGGATCCGAAGCAGTTGAAGCAGGCATTTTTCAACATTCTCAAAAACGCGTTGCAGGCGATGCAATCGGGGGGATCGCTGCGGATTTCGGCGCATGCGGACGGGGAGGAGTTGGTGCTGGAGTTTGCGGATAGCGGCAAGGGGATTACGGCGCAGCAGTTGGGGGATTTGTTTACGCCGTTCAAGACGACGAAGCCGGACGGGAACGGATTGGGGATGATGATTATCGAGCGGGTGTGCCGGGAGCACGGGGCGGAGTTTGGGGTGGATTCGAAGCCGGATTGCGGGACGACGATATCGATTCGGTTCCCGTTGCGCGAGCGCCGGATGCGAATGCTTGAGAGTTAAATAAAAAAAAGCGCCGCAGGCTCAAAAAAGCGCCGCAGGCTCAAAAAAGCGCCGCAGGCTCAAAAAAAAGCAAGCGCAGCTTGCGTCCGCCCTCCGTCGTACGGAGTCGCAGTCCAGGGGGCGAACACCCCTGGTCGCTCACTCTATAGTGAGCGAAGCTAAGCGAAGCGCTCCCCCCCAACGCGGGCGGAGCCCGCACCACACTGCGGGAGCGAGGCCGGCAGCCGCGTCACGAAGTGACCGGCGAACGACATCGAGCGAAGCAGGCCGACCGTCGGCCTCGGGATGGCGAGCCGGTCGCTGGCGCTCTCTCGGCTCGGGAATCAGAACAACGCAAAATGGCGTTCATGTCCACCCGCGACAACGGAGCAGCGAAGGGGCGCCGGACGATGCCGTTTATGCGTTTCGCCAGACTTTCTTCAGCGCTTCGAGCGCAAGGCGGATTTCCGGCATTTCGGGCTGCCACATTTTTTCGTATTCAAGCGTGACCGGGCCGGTATACTTGATGGAACGCAGGAAGTTGAGGAATTCCGGCACCGGGACGTCCCCCTGCCCCGGCAAAGTACCCTTGTGACCGACGCTGTCCTTGACATGGACATCAATCACCAGATCTTTGAGCAACGCGTAACTTTCGGCGAAACTCTCGCCGGCCAGCCAGGTGTGGTGCATGTCCCAGACCACCGGCAGCCTTTCGCCGACGAAATCAAACAACCGGTCGCAGCGCGCCGCCGATGAAAAGCCGTCGTGCGTCTCAAGCGCGAGTTGCGCCTTGATACCGGTCGATTTCCACCACTTGAGGTTTTCGCGGGCCGCCACCAGACGGGCTTCGGTCAACTCCTCCTCAAAGGGGAAGCCGCCGAAGATCCGCAGATAAGCAACGCCGAATTCATCCGCGAGTTTCCCCAGCGCCAACACCGCTTCGCGGGCCTTTTCATCCGGCGAAGTGATGCCGAAAGAAGTGTCCAGCACCCGGATCCGCCCGGCCGCCACCAGTTTGCGGAGCGCGGCGCGGTTTTCTTCGCGCTTGAACATTTCGGGCAGATCAAGCGTGCCGGACACCGCCCGGATTTCCACAAAGTGAAAATCGTATTCATCCGCCAGCGCCACCGCCTCCGGCAACGAAAGCGTGTGACAACCCAGCGTGGAGAGACCCCAATTCAGCATTTCTTTTGACATCATATACCCTTTCCGGTTGGTTCACAATCGATATTATCCCAGATCGCCAGGGAGGCCTCATCAACCTTGGTGGAGTAACCGCGCTCCATGCGTACCAGCACCCAGGTGCAGACGGTAAGCAGAATATTGGTCACCACGTTGCCCATCGCGAAAATCACCACATAGCTATCGTTGCGGAACTTGATCGAAACGATCAGCTGCGCCGCCACCAATCCCAGCGTCAGCAGGAACTTGATCGCGAAAACCATCATCAAGCCGTGGTGGGGAATCCCGTTGACCGGCGCTTCTCCACGCTTGGCAAGCGCGACATCGCGCCGGATCGAATGCGCCAGGAGACTCCAGAACACCAGCGCAAGCACCGAAGCCGGAAGCACCGCCATCAAAAACAGATCGAACGCCCGCTCCATCCCGAAATGCCGCAGCGGCAGCAGCATCACCGCCGCCAACATTAGCGAACTCCACATCAGTATATCCATCAACCGCAGTGCGAACAACAAATATTTGGAGAGGAATCCGGTGGTTTTGACCAGCGGCTGGACCTCCTTGCCGCCCGGCGCCCAGGTGGCCGGAGGGTGGAAATCGCGGTCGCCGCCGAGCGCATTCCAGCGCCGGTAGGCAATACAGATCACCGAGAAGTTCAAGAGGCACGCCCCGGTCGACCAGATGAACGAAAAGCGATAGCAGAAATCAGGACTCGGCTGGTTGGCGAAAATAATCCGGAGGATATCGAAATACGCCCCCATCATCACCCCGGCGACGATCGCGCAAAGCGACCGCACAATCCCCTGCGCCGAAGAGAACTGCCCGAACCGCGAATGCGGAAAGAGCCGCATCGAAAGCGGCAGGATGCAAGCCGCCGAGAGCGCGTTCATAAAAGCATAAAGCAACTGCGCCCCGAGCGAGAGATAAAAGTAATACGCGCCGGGAAGATCGATAAAAATCCAGATCCAGTTCATCGCCGGTCCGGTCATGGTGAAAATCACCACGTAGGTATACACCCGCAACGGATGCCAGCGGTCAATGAAACGGGCCGCAAAATAGGTCGCGATCATCCCGACGATCATAATGATGGTGTTGTACTTGCCGATCTGCGGAAGATCCATTTTCATCTCCAGCAGAATGAACATGGTAAAACTCCACGCCGAAGCCGCGAACGCCATCACCCCGGCACTGGCGAACAAGTACCAGTAAAAGCGGTCGCAGAATGATTCGCGGAAGAAGATTTTCAAAGCGGCGATCCGGCCGGTCTTCGCCTGCGCCTCGTCGAGCGGGGGATATTCGCCCTCCTTGATCATGAAACACATCAGGCCGAAACCGACGCCGTACAGGATCGCCGCGCCGAGAAAAATCTCGTGCATATGAGTTTGAGCAAGCGGAAAGACGAACCAGTTGAAGATCGCGGCCGCGCCGGTGCCGACGATCCGGAACGCCCCGGCGAAGCGGCCGAGGTGGCTCGCCGGCACCACGTCGTTGAAATGATAGTTGAAAATCGAGTTGACGAACTGGTTGAAAAACTGAAAGATCACCATGATCACCCCGATCAGCGCGATCGTCACCGCCGCCGGCGAAAAGCCGGTCAAAAAGGGAATGCCGCGCTGCAGATGCGTCGCCAGCTCCTCGCTCCAGCCGAGCACGATCAGACTGATGCAGAGAAACGGCAAGGTGCTGATGATGAATGGCATCCGCCGTCCCCAGCGGCTGCGGCAGCGGTCGCTTTTGACGCTGATGTAGGGAGCGACGGAGATGGTGAGGAAATTGGGAATGGTGGTCATGATCGCCCCCAGCACCCAGTTGGGACAATTGAGCGCCTTGAGCTTCAAGGGCAGAATGCTCGGCACTACCGTCTCCATGATGGTAAAGCAGAAATCGCCCCAGAGCAGCCAGACGAAAAGCGAGATCAAACCGATTTTGGTGTAGGTCAAAGTTCCGCAATGAAATTTTTGCACGGAATCGTTTCCGGCGGCGGTCAAGGCGTTGCTCATTTCGATCACATCTCCTGCAATTGAATATTGTTTATTATATCACGCAAAATCACTCACGACAATAGCAAAAAGTAAAGATAAATAGCATTAACCAAAGGTTTGGCTCACATTCTGTCCGCCGCCGCGTCCATATTCCCGGTATTTGACCCGCAAGGGGTGTTTCCCCGTTTCACCGTCAATCGGCATGCCGGGCGGCCATTTCCCCGGACCGTCCGCCGCCCGGCCGCAAAGCAATGCTTTACTGCCGACATATTGCAACGATGCCACTGAATTAACAAAAGTCATATACTCATATATAACACTTTTCATTAAAAATACAAATCAAACGTGATATTATTTTCATAACTTGACATTTTCCGTGACCGGTGTATGTTAATGGCGAGAATATCGCCAACGATGGCGCAAACTGAAACCGAATTTCTTCCGGAGACTTGAACATGAAAAAGTTATCCCGTGCCCTGCTGGCCGAAACCGTCGTCAAGGTCCCCCATGCCCCGCTCAAGGACCGTCCGATCCGGGTACTGCAATTCGGCGAAGGCAACTTTCTGCGCGCTTTCATCGACTGGATGATCGACGTCTTGAATGAGAAGAACCTGTTCGACGGCGCGATCCGGATCGTCCAGCCGCTGCCGCAGGGAATGGGGGAGATGCTCAACGCCCAGCAGGGCTTGTACACTTTGATCCTGCGCGGCGTCGAGGGCGGCAAGCCCGCCGAGCACGCCCGCATCATCACCGCCGTCAAAGATTGCGTCAACGCCTACACCGAGTGGGACAAGGTGCTGGAAACCGCCCGGCTCGACACTCTCCGCTTTGTCTTCTCCAACACCACCGAGGCCGGCATCTCCTACACCGCCGAAGCGTTCACTCCCGGCGAAACCCCAAAAAGCTTCCCGGCCAAAATCACCGCCCTCCTCGCCGAGCGTTTCAAAGCGTTCAAGGGCGATCCCGGCAAGGGCCTCGCATTGATCCCCTGCGAACTCATCATCCACAACGGAGCCGAGCTCAAAAAGTGCATCCTCCGCCACGCCGCCGACTGGCAGCTGGGGGCGGAATTCGCCGCCTGGGTGGAACAGCACAACCTCTTTGTCAACACCCTGGTCGACCGCATTGTCGCCGGGTACCCGCGCGCCGAAG
>JBFWIO010000011.1:0-19536 GCA_050255955.1 Victivallaceae bacterium | reverse complement strand
TTGTTGGCCTGGGCGGCGTCGTGGGGGGAGGGGTTGTTGAAGTCGCCCATCATGATCACTTTTTCGCCCGCGTCGATCAGCGGCTTCAGGCGTTTGGCGTAGACTTCGCTCTCGGTGATGCGGACTTTGTAGCTGAAGGGGGAGTAGTGGATCGACATATAGTAGACGCCATCGATTTTGGCGAGGATATAGCCGTGGTGCATGCCGTCGGTGCGGATTTCGAGCATCTCAAAGGGGCGTTTGGAGGTGATCCCGATCGAGTAATCCTGCCACGGCTTGGCCACTGCGGCAAAGGAGTGACCCCACATCCGGGCCTGCCTGGCAAAGGATTCGCCGTTCTGGCGGGCGACTTCCTGAAACAGCACGATGTCGGGTTTTTCGCGTGCGAGATACGCGGCGCCGACCTCGATTCTGGCCGCCCGGTTGAAGCCGAGGAGGATATTGTAGCCGATGATTTTGGTTTCGCGGTCTTCCGCGTGGAGGGCGGCGAGGCCCAGCAGCAGCGCCAGCAGCGCCGTTGTCGTTCGTCTGGTGATCATGTTTTGTCCTTTCCTGCCGGGGTTCGGGTTGCTGATATACCGTACTCTCGGATTGTCAGCATTCGGTGAGCTGATTTTTAGGATTGTATGAGGAGTGGCCCGAGGTTTTTTTGCGTCCGCCGGGGCTTGCTTTTTTGCCGAAGTTGTGATATATTTACCATTTCGGAAGAACTATTCATTGCGGATGGCGTCGTCGCCGGCGGGTCCGGCGTCGTGACATCAAATCAAAAATCCGGTGATTGCCATGAAGGACAATGAGCACAGCGTCAAACTTCTGCTGCTTCTGAGCATCGTACTGGTGATCGGCTTTTCGGCGACCAGCTGGATCAGTTACCGTGTGTCGCATCAGGCCCTGCGCCGTCAGATTATCGAAAATGAACTGCCGCTGACCAGCGACAACATCTATTCCGAAATCCAGCGCGACCTGCTGCCGCCGGTGTTCATCTCTTCGCTGATGGCCAACGACTCCTTTTTGCGCAACTGGGTCATCTCCGGCGAAAAAAACCCGGAGCAACTGGTTCAGTTTCTCGCCGAAACCCAGCGCAAATACAACACGTTCACCTGTTTTCTGGTATCCGAACGCACCCGGCTCTATTATCAGTCAAAGGGGATTCTGAAGAAGGTCACCGACGACAATCTTCAGGATCACTGGTATTTCCGCGTCCGCAAAATGAAGACCGACCACGAGATCAACATCGACCCCGACCAGGCCAACGCCTACACCATGACGATTTTCGTCAACAACCGCGTTTACGACTTTGACGGCAACTATATCGGTGCGACCGGCGTCGGGCTCAAAGTGAGCGATGTCAAGTCGATCATCGAGAACTATCACAAGAAGTTCAACCGGATCATCCATTTCATTTCGCGCGAAGGCAACATCGTACTGTCCACCGACGGCAATACCGGGCGGAACATCAAGGACATCCCCGGTCTTGCGACGGTTGCGCCGGGCATTCTCGGCAATCGCGCCGACAGCTTTGAGTACGAACTTGACGGCAAGACCTTTTACGTCAAAACCCGTTTCATTCCCGAGCTCAACTGGACGCTTCTGGTGAGCAAAACAGACGAACACGCGCTGCGCGATGTTTTCCATTCGCTGCTGCTTAATCTGGCCTTGTGCGGACTGGTGACGGCGATCGTCACCGGCTTGATCTACCTCATCGTCAAATCTCACCGCCGCAAACTCAAAGCGATGCTCACGGTCGAACTTGAGCTCAAAGACCGCAACCTTGAGCAGCAGAACGAACTCGACAAGCAGCACCGGCAGCTGATCGAGCAGAACGCCCGGCTGATCCAGCTCAATGCGTCCAAGGACAAACTCTTCTCGATCATCGCCCACGATTTGCGTTCGCCGCTCGGCAACCTCTCCCAGCTGGCGGCGCTGGCCGGGGAGGATCTGGCGGCGGGAGACGCCAAAGAGGCCGGGGTGCTGCTGAAGCACCAGCGCGAGCTGGCGGATTCGACCTTGAAACTGCTCGACCACCTTTTTGACTGGGCTCGAAGCCAGATGTCGGAAATCACCTGCGACGCCACCGATTTTCCGCTGTTCGAGTGCCTGCGCGAGGGGGTGGCGGCGATCGGACTTCCCGCAGACCAGAAAAACATCGCGATCGAGCTCGAATGCGCGCCCGGCATTACGGTCAACGCCGACCGCAATATGGTGATGACGGTGATACGCAATCTCGCCTCCAACGCGATCAAATTCACCCCTGACGGCGGCCGGGTGGAAATTTCGGTGCAAGCAAGCGGCGACACGGTGACGGTGTCGGTCAAGGATTCCGGCGTCGGCATCGCGCCGGAGCGGCTCGAATCGATTTTCGACTTTGTTCACAACAAGAGCACCCCCGGCACCGGCGGCGAAGAGGGCACCGGCCTCGGCCTCTCGCTCTGCCGCGAACTCGTCCACCGCAACGGCGGCGAAATCAGCGTCGAAAGCACCCCCGGCCAAGGTAGCACCTTCCGCTTCACTTTGCGCAAGGCGTAAATCCGCGATCGTTTCCTATTCCCCCGCCGCCTGCGGCAAAATGATGTCCCGGTAGGTTTTGCCCGCCGGGATCATCGGAAGCACGTGGTCGCGGTACTCGGTGTGGCAGTCGAGCAGGAAGGGCCCGGGGGTATTGAGCATTTCGAGGATCGCCGCGTCGAGTTCTTCCGGCGTGTCAACGTCGCGCGCCGGGATCCGGTAGGCCCGGGCGAGATCGGCGAAGCCGGGGAGCGAGCGGTCGCCGCAGCGAAGATCGGTGTTGCCGCGTTTGCCTTGGTAAAACAGATCCTCGATCTGCGCCACCATCCCCAGATGACGGTTGTTGAGGATCACCATTTTGACCCCGATTCCCTCCGCCGCGATGGTGCCGAGTTCCTGCACATTCATCTGAAACGAGCCGTCGCCGTCGATATTGATCACACACCGCTCCGGCCGCGCCAGCTTCGCCCCCATCGCCGCCGGCAAGCCGAAACCCATCGAGCCGAGCCCGCCCGACGTCAGCAACTGCCGGGGATGGCGATAGGTGTAAAACTGCGCCGCCCACATCTGGTGCTGGCCCACTCCGGGCACGATGATCGCTTCGCCGCCGCTGTGGCGGTCGAGCGCGGCGATCACCTGCTGCGGCAGCAGCTTCCCCGGCTCCGGACGCCAGGACAAAGGATGCGCCGCCCGCCAGACGGCGATTTGCGCCAGCCATTCGCGCCGCTCGCGGTATTCGAGGTGTTGATTGAGCTCGTCCAGCACCGTCGCGAGGTCGGCGTGACAGCTCAGATCGGCGCGGATGATTTTGTTGATTTCAGAGTCGTCGATGTCGATGTGGACGATGAACGCTTTTTCGGCGAAGCGGCGGCTGTCGCCGGTCGAGCGGTCGGAGAAACGGGCTCCGAACACCAGCAAGAGATCGCACTCGTTGACCGCGCAGTTGGCCGGATAGCTCCCGTGCATGCCGAAAAATTTGAGCGCCAGCGGATGATTCTCCGGAAACGCCCCGATCCCCATCAGCGAGGTCGCCACCGGAATGTGGTTGCCCTCGGCGAAGCGGCGCAGTCCGGCGGCGGCATTGCCCGCGATCACGCCGCCGCCGGCGTAGATGCAGGGGCGGCGGGAGGACTGGATCAGATCGAGCAAACGCCGGAGCGTGGCTTCGGGAATGCCTGCCGGGGCGGGACGGCGCACCGGTTCCGGACTCCGGGGGCGGGTCGGGAACTGTTTTTGGATATCCTTGGGAAAATCGATCAGCACCGGCCCCGGCCGTCCCGCCCGGGCGAGGGCAAAGGCTTCGCGGATCACCGCATCGATTTCGTTGACGTCGGTGATGAGAAAGCTGTGTTTCACCACCGCACGGGTCATGCCGATGATATCGACTTCCTGAAAAGCGTTGGTGCCGATCTGGTGGAGATCGACCTGACCGGTAATGAACACCACCGGGACGGAATCCATGAAAGCGTCGGCGAGTCCGGTGAGAATATTGGTCGCGCCGGGGCCGCTGGTGGCCATGCAGACCCCGACTTTGCCGGTGGCGCGGGCGTAGCCGTCGGCGGCGAAAGCGCCGCCTTGTTCGTGGCGCGGGAGCACCACCCTGATGGAGGAGTCGGCGAGGGCCTGGTGGAATTCCACCGCGGCGGCGCCGGGGTAGGAGAAACAAAGTTCGACGCCGAGCGCCTCCAGCGTGCGGATGGCGGTTTGAGCCCCGTTGGCGGGGGCGGCACTTTTGATCATATCAGCGGATGTGGAACGGGTCATAAAAACATCACTTTCGGTGGCAAAGACACGGGAATGACGGAATTCTTCATTTGCCGTTGCGGAAGAGTGATTGATCGATTGCCACGGCAATCCCGGAGAAGAATGAAGCGGTGCAGAAGTTAAAAAGCACCGGAGCCCCCCGTTCGCACTACCGGGAAGGAGATGCGAACGGGCAGCTAACTACGACCTTGGCGGTCTGGAAAGTCAAGCCGGAAAAGCGTTCTTTCATGATGAAGTTACTATAGCACGCCAATCTGAAAATAGCAAATTCAGTTACCAGCCGCCCCATCTTTAGTGCTCCCGCATTTCGCAACCGCAAGAGCTGCTGATTCCTCCGTTGTCATCGTTTTGGGGCCGCGTTATTCGATTTTCCATAGGGAAAAAAACGTTCCGGCTGGAAATCACTACCGCGGCAAGATATATTGTTTCAAGAGCCGATTTCAAAAGTATTTGCGGATGATGAAACAATGATCGCCGATGGCCGACGCCGTCCGGCATTGAGCGGCTTTACCCTCTGCGGTAAAGCCCGAAAGGTCGGACAAGCCGGACGCGGCGGGCGTTTTTCAGCGCCGCAAAGAGTTTTGAAATTGGCTCTCAAGAGAGAAATGAGGATTGCTATCGATATGAAAAAGATCAAAGTCGCATTTTTCGATACAAAACCTTACGACCGCAAGTCCTTCGACGCGGCCAACGGGAAATTCGGGTTTGAACTCGCCTATTTCGAGACCCGGTTGAATCCGGCATCGGCCCGCATGGCCGAGGGGTTCGACGTGGTTTCGGCCTTTGTCAATGACGATCTCGGATCGAAAACCATTGAGGTGCTTGCCGAAGAAAAGATCCGGATGATCGCCATGCGTTGCGCCGGATACAACAACGTTGACCTGGCCGCGGCCAGGGGGAAGATGGTTGTGGTGCGCGTTCCGGGCTATTCGCCCTACGCGGTGGCGGAGTACGCGCTCGCCATGTATATGACGCTCAACCGCGCGTTGCACCGCGCCTACAACCGGGTGCGCGAGAACAACTTCTCGATCAACGGCCTCATCGGCTCCGACCTGCGGGGCAAGACGGTCGGCATTATCGGGACCGGGCGGATCGGGCAGGTGTTCGCCGAGATTCTCCAGGGGTACGGCGTGCGGATTCTCGCCTACGACATGTTCCCGAATAAGGAGGCGGCGGAAAAGCTTCACATTGAGTATGTTCCGCTCGACACGCTCTACCGGGAGTCGGACGTGATTTCGTTGCACTGCCCGCTCACCAAAGAGAACGACCACATGATCGACTTGCGGGCGATCCGGGAGATGAAGGACGGCATCTACATCATCAACACCAGCCGCGGCAAGCTGATCGACACCGCCGCCCTGATCCTGGGGCTCAAGAGCGGCAAAGTCGGCGGGGCGTGCCTCGATGTTTACGAGGAGGAGGGCGACTACTTTTTTGAGGACCGTTCGAACGGGCCGATCATCGATGACGTGCTGGCGCGGCTGCTTACCTTCCCGAACGTGCTGGTGACTTCGCACCAGGCGTTCTTTACCCGCGAGGCATTGCGCAATATCGCGAGCGTGACGCTGGAGAACATCCGCGCCTACTTTGAGAGCAACGAACTCCCGAATGGAATTTGCGAGATGTGCGACGGCAGCAAAAACTGCACCGTCAAACCCTGCGGAAAATAATCATCGGCCCCCGGCGCGGAAAACGGCCGGCGTCATATCGGTTTTCCCCCCGCGCTCACTCCTCCTCCACACCCCGGTCGCGGGGTGGGGCGCAAGCCCCCATCCCGCGACTCCCCAATGCGCATCGCCAACAAGTGGTTTTTTGCCGGGAAGCGTGCGGAAAGGTCGCGTTTTGCCTGAGGCAAGACGAAGGAGCGTACTCTGGTACGTGACTGAGGAGTGCCGATTGGCAAGGCGCGAGATTTCCGCGCGATTCCCGGCAAAAAAAATGGTGCGTTCGCACAGACTCGAACTGTGGACCCGATGATTAAGAGTCATCTGCTCTACCGACTGAGCTACGAACGCACGTTATCGTGACATCTTTTAATTTGCCTCAAATTTCGAAAAAATCAAGTCGGAATCACGTAGAAAGCACGGTTTTTTGTGAAAAAATGTCAGAAATCGCCGAAAAGGTCGGGTTGTTCGTCGTGCAATTCCACCTTGGCCGGGGACGCGGCGGGGGGCGTCGCCGGGGCCGGAACGGGCGCAGGGGCCGCCGCGAAGAGGTCGTCGGGATCGGTCGGCGCGGCACCGGCTTCCGCCGGAAGTTCCCGAAGCACGCTCCGCAGTTCCATCGTTTCGCAGATGGCGCGGATGCGCTCCCAGTCCGGGGCGCGGCGGCGGCAGACGGTGGCGAGGTCGGCGCAGGCCGCCGGGAGGTCGGTGCGGAGCCGGATCAGCGCGCGGTTGCGCTCAAGGAGCTCGCGGTGCCCGACCAGAAGCGCGCGTTTGCGTTCATTGGCAACCTGGCCGGGATCGCGGAAAATATTGTCGAGCGAGTCGTGTTCGCGCAGCAGTTCCGCCGCGCCCTTGGGGCCGATGCCGGGGACGCCGGCGATGTTGTCGGAGCTGTCGCCGAGCATGGCGAGGTAATCGACGATCTGGTCGGGACGGACCGCGAATTTCTCAAACACCCGCGCTTGGGTACGCTCTTCCCACGGGCCTTTGGGGTCGGGAACCAGCATTTCGATGTGTTCGTCGATGAGTTGCGCGAGGTCTTTGTCGGCGCTGACGATCCGGACCGGGCCGGGATTGGCTTTGGCCAGTGCCGCGATGAGGTCGTCGGCTTCGTACTCTTTTTCCTCAAGGAGCGGCCAGCCGAAGGCGTCGGCGAGGTCGCGCAGATGGGGGATTTGTTTGCGCAAAGCCTCCGGCATCGGCGGCCGGGTGGCTTTGTAGTCGGGATTGAGTCTGGTGCGGAATTCGACCCGGCCGCAGTCAAAGACAATTGCGCCGGGATTGTCCGGGAAGCGCTGCTGGAATTTGATCAGCATCCGGGCAAAGGGCAGCAGCGCATTGGTCGGCTCCCCCCGCGAATTGGTCAAGTCACGGACGGCGAAAAAACAACGGAAAATCTGCGAATACGCGTCGATCAGAACCAGCGGCGCCATGGAATCACCTTTCTCAAAAAAATGCCGGTCTCCGGGGTGTCCCGATTGTTCCCGGAGGAGTGTATTTGTGAGGAGAGAATACAAACCGGAGCTTATTCGGACATCCCGGAGACCCACACTTTATTATAGCATAAAAATGTCCAAAGGCCAAGTCAATTCGGTCAAAAAGTGACAAAAAGGACGGAAAATCGGGAAAATCAGGCAATAGAAAGCTTGTTTTCGGCGTAATATTCGTGTACTATATTCCGGTCAGACTAACAGGGCGGGGCAAAGGATGACTGCGGGATGTCCGGCAAACATCGCCGCTTGACTAAGAGCTTATCCCTAAATAAGCCAAAATGTCCTGATTTGCGGCGAAAAGCCATTCGCTCGTCAGTTAAAATTGCCGATACCGCCGGTATCGTCAATTTTATCAGACTTCGTGACTGACATTTCGGCGCGACATCATGCCATTTCTTTATTTAGGGATAAGCTCTAAATTCTTCGCTCCGGCCTGCAGATCCGATGAAAAGGACGGTTTTCCGGAAGCGGCATTGTTTTCGGAAAAGAGGTTATTCATGAGTCAGGTTCGTTTCATCACCGTCAGGACAACGGTCGCGCAATACGGTGCGGCCGATTTCACCATCACCGCCGCCGGCTCGCTTGCGGTCAATGATGCTTCGAGCGCTTATGCGCTTAATTTGCAGGGCGTTTCCGGCGACCGCCGCAAACTGATTGCCGACGGCGCGATTTCGCTTGTCACGCGTAATGCGGCGGGGACTGCGGTCCTTTTTGCGACCGGGTCCGGTGAGGCGCTTGACGGTGTTTTGCTTTTTGACCTTAAGAATCCCGCGGTCACGGTTTCGGTCGATACCGGCGACGCTTCTGCCGGGGCGCTCGCGCGCGGCATCAGCGGCCGCAGCCTGGTAATCGGCCGCGATCCCGGCTTCGTCCCGGCGATCCCCGGCCGGATCGCCCCCTGGCGGGCGGCGCTCAGCGTATCCGCCCTTCATCGCAACGGCGAAGCCGAAGCCGCGGGCGTCGCCGCCGCCGGAACGCTCGAAATCGCCGCCCTCCTGACGGGGGTAATTACGGTCAGGGCGAACGCCGAAACCGATGCCAAAAGCGCGGTTCCGTCCGTGTCGGGCGATGTTGCGGCGCGCGGCTTGAGCTCGACCGGCGCGATGACCCTCGCCGGAATCGACAATTCATTCAAACTGACGGTCGCGGCTTCAGCTTCCCGGAGCGTCAGCGCCGAAGCCGAAGCGTACGGTTTCGCGTCGGATGCGACGCTGACGGTGGAGGGCGACTTCGGCGGTACTTGCGCGATCAGCGCTTTCGGCGGCGGCACCGGGGACGGCGCGGCAAAAGCGTACGGCATCGCCGGCGATATTGCGGTCACTGTCGGCGGTGCGTTGCGGACGGTTCTCGGGGTCAGCGCGCGGGCTTCGACTCGCGGCAGCGGCGGCAATGACGCGCTGGCGTACGGCGTGACCGCTTCGCTCTTCAGCGCCGCCGAAGTTGCCGACGGCTGCCGGATGACCGTCAATGCGACCGCCGGGCAGGGGGCCAGTGCGGTGGGCAAGGCGGCGGCCTTTTATATCGACGGCGGGTTGCTGAGTGTCGCCGGCCGTCTCGGCGGGACGTACATTGTCAGCGCCGTCGGCGGACTGGGTGGATACGGCGCGGGCCAGGCATTCGGGATCTACGCCGCCGGGATCAGCGCCGGGGTGCTTGCCGGGAGCTGGACCGTCAGCGCCAGGGGTGGCGGCGTCAACGGCAATGTGAGCGGTTTCGCCGAAGCCTGTGGCGTCAAATCCACCGGCAGTATCATTTTGACCGGCGGGACCGACAAAAATTACCGACTGACCGTCAGCGCCACCGGCGCGACCGGTCAGGACGCTTCGGCGGCGGCGATCGGATTGAGCTATGCCGAAGTGTTCACTGCAAATGTCCGTTTCGGCGGAGTCGTGACCGTCAGCGCGACCGGCGCGCAGGCGACCGGTGTGGCGGATTCGCAAGCTTTCGCGACCGCGATCGGGGTCTCCGGCGGGAGCGGCAGGCTCGCGCTTTCTTCGCTTGGCGGCGTATTCAATATCACCGCCCGGAGCGGCCGCGACGCCACTTCGGCCGACGCTTTCGCCGCCGGGATTTTCGCCAATGGCGCGTTGAGCATCGGTTCGGCGGAGAAAACTCTGGCATTGACTGTCAAGGCGACTTCCGTCCAGGGCGCGGGCTTCACTTCGGGCACGGGCACCGCCTGCGGGCTCAAGGGGGTGTCGCTTGCGGTTGCGGGGGCATGGCTCGGCACGTTCAATATCAGCGCCGCCGGCGGCAAGGGGACGGAGGCATACGCCGAGGCTTGTGCGTTGCGGACGAGCTCCGGCGAAATGAGTTTCGGCACGTTCGGCGGGACATATCTGGTGACGGCCCGTGGCGGGGCCGGCGACGGCGCGGCGGGGTCTTCGAGTCATGCCTCGGCGACCGGCTTGAGTTGTTCCGGCGGCAATTTCAGTGCGACCCTGACCGGTGCCTCGCTCCGGTTCACCGTCAACGCGACGGCAGGCTCCGGCGGGGAAAATGCGAGCGGTGCCGCAACCGGGATTTACACCGACAAAAGCGTCAATATCGCCTCCGACTTCGCCGCCAATCTTCAGGTGACCGCCATCGCCGGCAAAAGTTCCGGCGGCAACGCCCTGAGTGAAGCCTATGGCCTCCGCTTCGACAAAGCCGCCGACGATGTTTCAGTTGCCGCGGCAACCGTCGCGGGTATGCTCGGCGGCAATTTTGCCGTCCGCGCGAGCGGCGGCAGCGGCGGCGATGATGTGATCGTCCGGTGCTACGGCATCCGCAGCGCAATCGAACTCGGCATCGGCTCGATCGACGCCAAATTCGTGCTTACGGCGAGTGCCACCGGCGGCACCGGCAAGCAAGCGACGGTGGTGCTCCACGGCATCCGGAGCGATGCGACGCTGACCATTGCGGGGACGGTCGGCGGTACGTATGCAATTACCGGGGTCGGCGGCACCGGCACCGGCGGTGGCAGCGCCAATCTCAACATGACCGGCATTTCCGGCAAAACCGGCGTGACGCTGGGCGATTTTGCCGCGACGTTCCGCATGACCGTGACCGGCAGTGCGGGCAAGGGCAGTTTCGTCGCCGCCAATTCGAATCTTCGCGGCATCGACTCAGGGGCGGGGATGACGCTTGGTGCTCTCGCCGGTTCGATCGCGGTCACCGCCAACGGCAATCGCACCGCCGGCGGCACTTTGCTCGAAGCCTACGGGATCAGCGCGCTCGGCGATCTCTCGACCGGAGCATGGAGCAAAAACTTTTCTCTTGTCGTCACGGTCAACGGACAGCAGGAATACAGTGTCAACGGCTACGGCATATCCGCTTCGGGCGCGATTTTGATCGCCAAACTGGCCGGAGCCCTGACCGTCACCGTCAACGGCGGCAATGCGTCGGCCGGGCCGGTCGGCGGCTACGGGATTCTGGCTTTTGAAGGCATCTCTATTGCCGCTCTTGAGCTCAACAGCTTTCGGTTGACGGTACGAAGCAGCGGCGGCTACGGGGAAAACGGCAGTGCGGTTGCTTACGGCGTGCAAGGGCGCGGCCTCCTTGCTTTTTCCGCCAATGCGGCGGGCAACTGGACCGTCGAAGCCCGCGCGCGCGGCAACAACCAGGCGACCATGGCCGCGGCCTCGGCCCGCGCCGCCGCGATCGAAGCCGTCGCCGGGAATATCGTGATCAGCGAGAAGTTGTCCGGCACGTTCCGGGTGGTCGCCGCCGCGAGCGCTTCGACCGGCGACTCCGGCGCGCAAGCGATGCTGATCAGGAGTTCGGGTTCAACCGTCGTAACCAATGGAATCGGCGCAGGCAGCAGTTTGACCGTGCTTGCCAGCGGTGGAACCGGGCGTGACGCTTCGGCGCAGGCGATTTTGATCGACGGCGGCGGCAATGTGACGTTGGCGGGTACGCTTTTCGGCACCGCTTCGGTCGCCGCAAACGGCGGCAGGGGGAGTATCGACTCCAGCGCCGAAGCTTACGGTTTCCGGAGTGGCGGGACGCTTGATCTGGGTCAATTCGACCGCACGTTTCGCCTCACGGTTTCCGCTGACGGCGGGAGCGGGAGCGAAGCCTCGGCGACGGCGGCCGGGGTAACTGGATACGCGGTGGGCATCGCCGCGCTGGCCGGGCGCTTTGAGGTGACTGCCCGCGGCAAAAACAATGCCGGGAGCGCCGCGGCGACGGCTTTCGGATTGCAGTCCGGAACCGACCTTGCGCTTGGTTCGGTCGATACCGGATTTTACCTCGCCGTCACCGCGACGGCCGGGAATGGCTTGAACGCGTCCGCCTCCGCCGGCGGGATGGTCGGCTCCGGGATTTTTTCGTTGCCTGGCGGCTTCGCCGGGACGCTCTCGGTCAATGCGACCGCGGGCGTCGGCACGGCAGTTGCCGGGGGGAGTTCGCGCGCCCGGGCCCGCGGCCTCTGGAATGACGGCGGAGAGACCGCGATCGGCGGTCTCCTTGCCGGGAATTGGACGGTCAATGCCAAAGGCGGCAGCAAGAGCGCCGCCGGAAACGAGGCGGAAGCGATCGGAATTCTCGCCGGAACGATTGCCTTAACCAATGCATTCGATCCCAATTTCCGCCTCGCCGTCAGCGCGACCGGCGGCACCGGGGCGGCGGCGACCGCTTCGGCCGGGGGAATCCGAACGGAAGCCGGCAGCCTGATCTGCGTCGCCGCGCTCGGCGGCAACTGGACGATTACCGCCCGCGGCGGCTTCGGTCCGGCCGCCGCGGCGGCGACGGCTTCGGGCTTGTCAGGCGCCACCGGAATTACGCTTGGCGGCGATGCTGCGACATTCAAGCTGACGGTCAATGCGACCGGCGGCAGCGGCTTTGACGCTTCGGCGGAGGCTTACGGCTTCACCTGCGACGGCGATTTCGCGCCGGGAACGCTTGGCGGCAACTATCAGGTCAAAGCCCAGGGCGGAAACGGCCTCGGCAACGGCTCGCCGGAGGCGTCGGCAAAAGCCGTTTGGATAGACGCCGGTTCAACGGCTTCACTGACTGCGGGCGGCAAACTCGTCGTCAATGTCGTTGCCGTTGCCGGGAGCGCGGTCGATGCCGAGGCCGAAGCCGCCGGTGTTGACGGCGCCGGCGAAGTCACGCTCAACGCGCTCGGCGGCAACTGGACGGTTGCCGCCACCGGCGGACGGAGCGGCAGCAGCGGCTCGGCGGCGGCATACGGCATCCGGTCCGGGACGGGAATGACGGTGGCGGCGGTCGATCCGGCTTTGCAGATGACGGTGACGGCGACCGGCGGCAGCGCTTACGGCAACACCAATGCGTGGGCCGCCGGGCTGCTGGCGGCGAGTATCGACATTACTTCTCCCGTGCTCGGCGGCAGCTGGGCGATCAGTGTGACCGCCGGAATCGGCGAATTTTCGGCACAGGCGATCGGCGCGTGGATTTCTTCGGCGCCGCTTGATCCGGGGCTCGGCGCTTTGAGCGGCCGGGTCAACGTCAGCGCGATGCTGACCGCAAAGGTCAGCGTCACGGTCAAGGGCGGCTCCGGCTCCAACGCTCCGCAATGGACCGCCGCATACGGCATCCGGAGTTTGTCGGTGCTGCGTTTGACCGGCGGGGTTTCGGATGCTTTCATGCTCACCGTCTCCGCCATCGCTTCCAGTCGCTATGCTTCGACGGCTACGGCTGCGGCTTACGGCGTGATCTGCGAAACTGACGAGGGGGTCGCTGCCGAAATCAGCGGTTCGATCGCGGGGGGCTGGACGATTTCGAGTACCGGGGGGAATGCCTTGCAGGACGGCGGAGCCTCCGCCGCCGGGTTTTATCATCAGCCCGACACGGGTAGCTTGAGGACAGGGGATTTCGTCACCGCGTTTGCCATGACCGTCAAGGCGCAGGGGGGCCGCGGCAACAACGCCGGAGCGAGCGCCCGGGGGATTTTTGCCGGGGGCGGCCTGATCACGGGAAATATGGACGGCCGATTGACCGTCGCCGCGATCGGGGGAAACGCGTCGGTACTGTCCGATGCGGCCGCCTCCGGATTGACTGCGACGACCGTGAGTTGCGGCAACTTCGGCTCCGCCGCCGGAATTACGGTGACGGCGACCGGCGGCGGCGGTCTGGCGGCGGCCGCGACCGCGTCCGGGGTGATGGCGGCCGGCGAAATTTTGTTCGGCGACTTTGCGGGAACCATTCAAACTTCGGCGACCGGGGGCAAATTGAGTGCCGGTTCCGGCGGCGACGCCTCCGGGACCGCCACCGGGATGCAAACTGGAGCGGATATTCTGCTCGCGAGCTTTGCCGGCAATATCAAAGCGGTTGCCAAAGGCGGCACCGGCAGCGGGACCAATCACGCTTACGCTTTCGGGCTCAAAGCCGGTACGACGTTGACCGTGTCTTGCGGCGTAGTCGCGGGCTCGCTCAGCGCGACGGCGACCGCCGGAGCGCGGGCGGATGCCACCGCGGCCGGTATCGCGGCAGCTTCGCTTGGCGGCGTCACCGATTTTGCGGGCAAAATCACCGCGACCGCGAACGGGCTCGCCGCTGCCGCCGCCGCTGGGGCATGGGGCGTCAAAATTGCTGATTTCGGCGGCCTCGCGGTCACCGTTTCGGGGGTGATCGCGGCGGCGGGGAACAGTCGCGCGGTCGGCATCTCCGGCAACAACCTCAACCTCACCGTCACCGGAGTGATCTACGCCGGCAAAAACGGCAATGCCGACACCCTGGCCAATACTTTGCTCCAGCTCTGGAACAAACAGGGCAGCGTCAAAGGCTATCTCGCCGACGTCAGGAATCTCAACGGCGCGGCGATCGCGATCCGGGGCGGCTCCGGAATGGATACGGTCAAGCTCGGCGCGGGCGCGCTGGTGATCGGCGACATCGATTTCGGCACCGGCAGCGACGTCCTGATGATCAGCAGCGGCGCGCAGCTCGCGGGTTCGCTCAAGGTCGATGCTTCCTCCGACCACCCGCTGGCATGGACTTATCTTCTCGATACCGCGGCGTCGAAAAATGCGATTGTCACCCTGCCGGGCGGACTTGATGACGCACTTCAGGGCTCAACCGTGTCGGTCAAACTTGAAACCGGACGGATCGGAGAGTATATTCTATTGGAGGGCGGTTCCGGGATCAATATTTCGGTCAATGTCGGCGGGCAGGTGATTGCGGTCGGCGAAAGTTATCTTTTCAACGGCGTGGCGATCAACTATTATCGCAAAGCCCTCGGCGGCGGTCGCGACCAGTTGATTTTGAGCGTGCAACCCGCTCCGGAGCCGCTGGCGGCGACCGGTGGCAACGACTGGGGCGGTTCGGCGGTGGCGGATGCCGCCGGATCGGTTGCCGAAAGCGCTTCGCTGGCATTCGGCAACGGCGCGTCCGCCCCCGGCGGCGGGTTTGAAACGCTTGATGCCGGATTGACTTCGGATCTGAATGAATATGCCGCCGCGGCGGCGACCGAACTCAATACGGCCGGACAAGAGGATGCGGCCCGTAAATACGGGCTGTTGGCGGCAATATCGTGACAACTGAGGGTGTATGGATCTTTTTCTCAAACCGTTGAGTTTGGGTGCGGCGGGCATTCGCGGCGAAGTCGGGGCCGGTCTGACGCCGGAGGTGGCGGGTGATTTTGCCGCCGCTTTCGGCACCATGAAGAGCGGCGCGCCGGTTTTGCTGGCTTGTGACACCCGGCCGTCGTCGCTGCCGCTTTGCCATGCGGTGATCGCCGCGCTGCTGAGTTGCGGCTGCCGGGTGGTCGATGCCGGGGTGTTGCCGGCGGGGATGCTCCACTTTCTGATTCCGGCGCTCGGCTTCGGCGGCGGGCTGATGATTTCGGGCGGACACCAGGCGGCGGGGTGGAATGCGATTATTCCCTTTGACGCCGACGGCGCGTACTTCGACGACATCCAGCGCCGCGAACTCTTTGACCTCTACCACGCCCGGCGCTTCGCCGAGGCCAATTACGAAGAGATCATGCCGGTCGAAAAACTCGACCCTGCCGCACTCAAATCCTACTGGGAAAGTTTGCGCGCCGCAGTCGATACCGAAGCGATCCGGCGGGCCCGCTTCACCGTGATCGGCGACTACTGCAACGGCGCGGGTTCGGCTTTTGCCGCCAAATTCGCGGAGATTTTCAACCTCAACCAGATTGCGGTCAACGATGGTGACAGCGGGGTGGTTTCGCGCGACCCCGAGCCGCGGCCGCGCAGTGAATCGCCGATCCGGGCGGTGATCCGCCCGCTGGGGGCGGCGCTTGGACTGGTGTTCAACAGCGACATGAGCCGGCTCGGACTCCTCTCCGACACCGGCGAACCCCTGTCGGAGGAGCTGACTTCGCCGCTGGCGATCGATTATCTCCTGGAGAAATCCGGCCCGGCCACGGTAATCGGCAACACTTGCAGTTCGCGGACGCTCGACGAGGTGGTCGCCGCCCGCGGCGGCAAGCTCGAAAAGGTCAAGGTCGGGCAGGCCAATATCATCGGCGCGATGAAGCGCTTCGGCGCTCCTTTCGGCGGCGAGGGGAGCGGTTCTTTTGCCTACGGAAATTTGCGCGGCTTCGACGGTTTCCGGATGGCGGCGCTGTTTCTCGAAATGCTCGCCTTGCGGGGGACCAAACTCAGCGAACAACTGAAGGCGCTGCCGCGTTTTCATATCGTCAAAAAGACCCTGCCGAGCCCCTCCGCCCACGGCTACGCGCTGCTTCGCCGCCTCAAGGGGCGCTTCGCTGACGCTGAATTGAGCGAACTTGACGGGTTGCGTTTTGATTGGGAAGACGGCTGGCTGAGTTTGCGCATTTCCAACACCGAACCGGTGATCCGGCTGATTTCGGAGTCCCGGCGACGCACCAGCGCGGTCGAGAGGGCATGGCAGGCGCGCGCCATGCTGGAAAGTACGGTGCTGCGATGAATCAACATCCATCCTTGCTCAAATTTTCCGAAAGCGGCGTTCGCGGCGTGGTCGGCTCCGGGCTGACGCCGCATCTGGTGACCGAACTTGTCGCGGCCTTTGGCCTCTATCAGGGCGGCGGACGGATTCTCATCGGCCGCGACACGCGCCCGACCGGAGAGATGCTCGAACACGCGGTAACCGCCGGACTGCTGGCGGTCGGCTGCCAGGTGATCAAGCTCGGCATCGTGCCGACCCCGACGCTTCAGCTGCTGGTGCGCGAACTCAACGCGGCGGGCGGCATTGCGATTACCGCGAGTCACAACCCGGCGCAGTGGAACGCGTTGAAATTCGTCAGCTCGGGCGGGGTTTTCCTCGACCAGACCGAGGCGGCGGAACTTTTTGACATCTACAGCCAGGGGAATTTCGCCTTTGCCCGCGAGAGCGAGCTGCGCGAAGTCTCCGAGTTCGCCAATCCTTTTGCGCTTCACGCCAAGCGGATTTTTCAAGCCGTCGATACCAAAGCGATCCGGGAGCGCCGCCTCAAAGTCGCGGTCGATTGCTGCAACGGCGTCGGCGCGGTCCACTCCCGCGGCTTCCTCGAAAAACTCGGCTGCGAAGTGGTCACCGTCAACAGCGAACCCGACGGCCGCTTCCGGCGCGTCCCCGAACCGCTGCCGGAGCACCTCGGCGCGCTGGCCGGGCTGGTCAAGCGCGAAAAGTGCGACATCGGCTTTGCCCAGGATCCCGACGGCGACCGGCTGACGCTGGTCGATGACACCGCCCGGGTGCTCAGCCCGCAGTGGACGGTGGCGCTGGCTTTTGAGCACATTCTCGAAGCCTATCCGGGCCCGGTGGCGGTGAATCTCCAGACCACCCATCTGGTCGAAAAAATCGCCGGGGACTGCGGCTGCGAGGTCTTTTACTCCAAAGTCGGCGAAATCAATGTGGTCCAGAAAATGCGTGAGTGCAACGCCGCCATCGGCGGCGAAGGCAATTGCGGCGGAGTGATCTGGCGGCGCATCCACCCCTGCCGTGACAGCTTCTCGGGAATGGCGATTCTGCTCGAAATGCTGGCGCTCTCGGGGTCGAGGCTCTCGGACATCGTTGACAGTCTTCCCAATTGCTGCAACCGCTCGATGCGTTTCGAGCTCGCACCCAAGGTCGCCCGGCACGTGGTCGAGACGCTCTGCCGCCGCTATGCGGATCAGGGGCCGCTGACTTTTGACGGCTTCCGGCTCAATCTCCCCGACGGCTGGGTGCTGGTGCGCTCATCCAATACCGAACCGATTCTGCGGCTCAATGTCGAGCGCGAATCCGAGGCGGCGACCGAATCGCTGCTGAAGAAATTCGCCGCCGAAATCGAAGAAATCATCAAGGAAGCGATTGAATGAATGAAGTTTATATCTTCGACATGGATCACACGTTGATCGATGCCGATTGCGATGTTTCGTGGAAGAGTTATGCGGTTCGTCACGGTCTCGCCCCCGCTTCGGCGCTGGCTGAGGCCGAGGCTTTTTTCGCCGATTACAACCGGGGCTGTCTTGATTTCGAGGCCTTTGTCCGCTTTCAGCTCCGTGAATTTGCGGGACACACCCCGGCGGAAATGGCCGTCGAGACGGCGCGGCATTTTGAGGAATTCATCCGGCCCCAGGTCTACTCCGCCGCCTTGACGCTGGTCAAATCGCTGCTGGCAAAAAAGATTCCGGTGGCGATCCTGACTTCGACCAATGAGGCGATCGCCCGGCCGGTGGCGGATTACTTCGGGATCAGCGAGCTGATGGGCACCCGGCTTGAGCTCGCCGGCGGCCGCTACACCGGCCGGATCGCCGGCGAATACTTCGCCAAAGAAGGCAAAATCGCTCCAGCAACCGGGTTCGTTGAGCGCCACGGCCGGACGCTGGCCGACCTCGTCTACTACGGCGACAGCATCAACGACCGCAACGTGATGGAAATCGCCGGACGCCCGGTCGCCGCCAATCCCTCGGCCGCGCTGGAGAAAATCGCCCGCGAACGCGGCTGGGAAATCGTCAATTTCTGAAAGCCCCCCGCGAAATTGCGAACCGGCGGCCGGTGATTCGGCTCTGGGCTGCCGCGTGGATTGATAATGGTACAAATTTTGCCGAAAATATAGAATAAATCGGTTTTTAATTTGACGAAGTCCGCAACTGCGGCTATACTAAATACATGGCATTCCGGACGCGAAGCTGTTTCGGGATGTTGCGTCATGAAGCGAGCACGCTCGATCATAACAAAACCGAAAGAATACTGAAAATGAAAGTTCTGCTCCACGTCAATTATCACGAAGGTCCGGGGAAGATGCTCGAGGAGCTCTTTGACCTGGCCGAACGCAACGGCTGCGACGGCGTCGAATTGCGCTGGAAGTATCGTTTTGACGACCGCACCCAATCGCAATACCGCGAAGAGGTGGTGCGGCTCAAGCATCTCCATCCCGACATGGAAATCGTTTTCGGCGCGTGCGTGGACTTCTGCCGCGGCGACCGGGAGACGGTCGAGCGCGAAACAAGCGAATTCATCGAATTCATGGCATGGGCGAAAGCGCACTGCGGCAGCACCTTGTTCAACTTCTTCACCGGCGGCTTGACCCGCAAGGATACGCCCTACTACGAATTTGATATCAACGGCAGCGGCATGGCCGGAGAGGGCGACTTCGAGCGCTCCGCGGCCGGGCTCCGCACCATCGGCGACGCCGCCGCCAAGCTCGGCATCCGGCTCGCCCTCGAAACCCACAACAACTATCTCCACGACCTCGTCCCCGCCTGCCGGAAACTGATGGATATGACCAATCACCCCGCGGTCGGCCTCAACTTCGACCAGGGCAACATCGCGTTGAACCCAAAGGGCGGCACCGTGGATTCGTTCTTTGAAGCCCTCTCCGACAAAGTCTACTACGCCCATTTGAAGAACGTTCAGGTGGTGCGCGGCAAGAACGGCGGCGGCTACTTCATCACCCGCCTCGAAGAGGGGTGCATCAATCAGCGGAGAGTGATGCAACTCCTGAAAAAGCACTTGCAAGGCGGCGTCATCGCCATCGAGTACCCGTGCCCCGGCGACAGTTTTACCGCCGCCAAACGCGACATGAACTATCTTCGCGAGCTGCTCTCTGAAATTTGAAGATGGCGGAGTTCGAAACATTGCTCGGCTCGCATGGCGGCTACCGGCGTCTCAAAAGCTTTCAACTTGCGCAACTGGCGTATGATTTTACCGTTCGCTTCGTTGAAGTCTATATCGACGGCCGCAGCCGCACCTGC
>JBFWIO010000010.1:0-20554 GCA_050255955.1 Victivallaceae bacterium | reverse complement strand
GGTTGTTGGTCCGGGCCGCGCCGCGCACCGGCATAGCGTCGAGCATCGCGGTGCCGGCGCTGCGGAACGTGGTGTCGCGGGCCATCTGGAGGTGCTCAAAGCCCATGCCGTCGCCGATGAAGTAAAAAACGTTTTTGGCCGGTTTTTCCTCTTCGGCGGCGACGGCGAAGAGGGCGGCGAAAACCAGCATTGACAGCAGCAGCGCTTTTTTCAGCATAGACGAAGGTCCTTTCCGTTTTTCGTGGTAATATATCACCGCATTTGTATTTTTCCCAGTGCGGACAATTGCCACCGGAGCTCTTTGGTGATATATTGTGTTCGAACCAACTACCGGGCACCTCTGAAAATTGGAACACTTGGCTGAGAAATGCGCCTTGCGTCCGTATCCGCGACTTTGCGCGCGGCTGGTTACCTATGGTAGCCAGCCACTTGCAAAATCACGGCTCCGAACCGCAATTCGCTATTTTTCAGCTCAAGCCAATTTTGAGGGGTTCCCTTCTTAAGGAAAGAACCGACTATGGAATTGAAACTCGAACGGCCGCTGGTGATGTTTGACATCGAGAGTACCGGCGTCACGCCCGGCCGTGACCGGATTGTCGAGCTTGCGGTGTTGAAAATCATGCCGGACGGCACCAGGCAGAGCGTGGTCCGGCGGCTCAATCCGGAAATGCCGATTCCGCCCTCGGCGACCGCCATTCACGGTATCTGCGACGCGGACGTCGCCAACAGTCCGACTTTTGCGGTGATCGCCGCCAATCTGGCGCGCTACCTTGAGAACTGCGATCTCGGCGGATACAATGTGGTCAACTTCGACATTCCGATGCTGCAGAATGAATTCCAGCGTGCCGGGGTGCCTTTTTCGATGGAAAACCGCAAGGTGGTGGATGCGTATACGCTTTTTTGCAAACTTTATCCGCGGACTTTGACTGCGGCTTACAACTTCTTTTGCGGCAAAGAGCTGGCTGACGCGCACAGCGCCGACGCCGACACCGCCGCGACCTGGGAAGTTCTGCTCGGCCAGCTTGCCCGCCATCCGGAGCTGCCGCGTGAACTCGGGGCGCTCGCCGAGCTGTGCAACAACGCCGATCCCGACGCGATCGACCGCACCCGGCGCTTCAAGTTTCGCGACGGCGAGGCGGTGGTCAACTTCGGCAAGAACGCCGGGCGGCCGCTCAAGGAGATCGCCGAACAGGACCCCGGTTTCCTGCGCTGGATCATGCGTTCGGATTTTCCCGACGATGTCAAAAAGATCGCTTCGGACGCACTCTCCGGGATTTTTCCGAAGCTCGAAAGCCAGTCATGATCAATTACCACCCCGATCCCAAAATCAATGCTCTGCTCAATTTGCTCGACGACGAAAATGAAAATGTCGCGGTCGATGCGATCGCCGAGCTGCTTTTTCGTGAAAATGAACTCGGCGACGCTCCGGCGCACGTTCAGGAGCATGGCAACGCCCTGGCCCGCAAGCGGATTCACCAGCTTCAGGCGGCGTTGACGCTTCGTCGCCGCCGCCGCCGCTTTTCGGAACTGCTGGCGGCTCGCGAGATTGATTTGATCGACGGTCTGATCGAGGTGCATTTGCAGTGGTTCGACAATGACTCCAAGCCCGCGCTGGAGGAAATCTGGCGCAACTTTGCCGAGGATGCCGCCCGTTTTCAGCCGGCGAACTTTGAACAGCTTTCGTATTTCATGCGCAAACGCGGGATGGTCGCGGTCGCCGAGAGCACCATCCAGCCGGAGAATTACTGCATCGGGACGATCATCGAGAACAACACCGGGGCCGCCTCGGTGCTGACCGGTTTGGCCTGGGCGCTTGCCGACGCCGCCGGAGCGAAGTTCCGGATCGTCCGGATGATGGGGGAATTCGCGCTGCTCAATGACGACGGGATGTTGCTCTTGCCCCGGCGCGACTGGGAGATGATGATGGGGGCGCGGATTCAGGATTACGACTTCTGGGAACCCCGGACTTTACTCAAATTCGCATCGACAATGCTGTTTTCGCACGCGGTCAACAGCGACAGTTTCCGCTATGTCCAGACCATCGCCCAGGCGCTGGCCGGGCTGCCGGACGGGGAACTGCCGCGGACTTTTCCCTATCCCTATTATCCCGCTCCGGACGAGGAGGAACATCATGAGTGAACTTTTTCTCGGCATCGACGTCAGTACCCAGGGCGTCAAGACGGTCGCGATCGACCCCGTCCGGGGTGTGGTTGCGGGGGAGTCGGCAGTCAATTTCGGCAAAGACCTGCCGGAGTTCGGCGCGCCCAACGGCTTCATTCCGAACCCCGATCCGCTGCTCCGCCACGCCGATCCGGCGATGTGGGCGGCGGGAATGGAGCTCGCGCTGGAGCGGCTCCGCGATTCCGGGGTGGCGATGGAAGCCGTCGGCGCGATTTCCGGCTCCGGCCAGCAGCACGGTACGGTTTATCTCGCCGAACCGGTTACCGCCGGGGGGCGTTACCGGTTGAGCCGCCCGACTTCGCCGATTTGGATGGACCGCACTACCAGAGATCAGTGCCGGGAGCTTGCGGCGCGCTTCGGCGACCGCCTCCGGCTGACGACCGGGAGCGACGCCGTCGAGCGCTTCTCGGGGCCGCAGATCCGGCGTTTCGCCGAAACCGAGCCCGATGCGTATCGCAACACCGCGGCAATCGCATTGGTAAGTTCCTTTCTCTGCTCGCTCCTGATCGGGCGGACCGCGCCGGTCGACGAGGGCGACGGCGGAGGGATGAACTTGCTTGACTTGCGCCATCGCGCCTGGGACCCGGAAATCGCCGAATTCACCGCGCCGGGGTTGCTTGCCAAACTGCCGCCGGTCGCTTCCGCTTTTGAAGTCGCCGGAGGACTCGATTTGCGTTATGCCAAGTTCGGCCTGCGGCCGGGGATTCCGGTGGTGGTGTGGACCGGGGATAATCCGGCCAGTCTGGTCGGGGTCGGGGCGACTCAACCCGGAACGGCGGTGATCAGTCTCGGCACCAGCGATACTTTTTTCGGCTCGATCGCCGAATTTTTCACCGATCCCGACGGTTGCGGGCATGTTTTCGGGAACGGGGCGGGGAATTTTATGAGTCTGGTGTGCTTCACCAACGGCTCGCTGGCGCGCGAGGCGGTCCGCCGGCGCGCCGGGGTTTCGTATGCGGTGTTCGACCGCGTCGAAGCGCCGCGGCGGGGAGAGCTGCTGCTGCCTTATTTCGAGCCCGAGAGCACCCCGCCGGTATTGAGCGCGGGGATCCGCGCCAATTTCGACTGGGAGCATGCCGCCCCGGAGGCGCTGATCCGCGCTTTGCTCGAATCACAGGCGCTCTCGATGCGGCTTCACTCCCGCTGGCAGGGAGAGTTCCGCTCGATCCTGATCACCGGCGGCGCCGCCCGGAGCGAGGGTATGCGGCGGATTCTCTGCGATGTCTTCAACGCGCCGGTGGCGACCAGTGCGGTGCTCAATTCGGCCGCTCTCGGCGCGGCTTTCCGCGCCGCTGCCGCGCGCGGATTCCATGTGGAGGAACTTGCCGCAAAGTTCTGCCGGGCGGTCGATCCGATCGAGCCCGATCCATTGAAGCAGAACTATTATCAGGAAAATTTGGCCGCTTACCGCGAACTTGAACGGCAAGTCCGGCCCGGAAAGGGATGACGGACGATGGGTATGGAAATTCTTTGGCTGGCAGTCGGCCTCGCGCTGCTCTGCGGCGGGGCTGAACTTCTGGTGCGCGGGACGGTCGGGATTGCCTCTGCCTGCGGGGTTTCGCCGCTGGTGATCGGCTTGACTTTGGTGGCGGCGGCGACGAGTTCGCCGGAGCTGGTGGTCAGTATCCAGGCCGCGCTCGACAATCGCGGCGAGGTCAGTGTCGGCAACGTGGTCGGCTCCAATATCTGCAACATCGCTTTGATCCTCGGCGCATCGGCGCTGGTCCGGCCGCTCAAGGTTGAGCGTCAGCTCCTGCGCTTCGACGGGCCGGTGCTGCTGGCGGTCAGTGTGGCGTTCGCCGCAATCGGGATGCTGCTGGGCGGGATCGGCCGGATCGTCGGGATGTTGTTTCTCGCCGCGCTGGCGGTCTACACGGTGCGCATCGTCGCAATTTCCCGCCGGGAAAAGAAACTCGCTCATGCCGCCGCCGAAATTCCGGTGGTCAAGGGCGGGGTGGCGGTGGCCATCGTGCTCTCGCTCGCCGGACTCGGCGGACTGGTGCTGGGCGGCAAGCTGCTGGTCGATGCGGCGGTTGAAATCGGCAAATTCTGCGGTCTCAGCGAGGCGGTGATCGGGCTTACCATCGTGGCGGCGGGGACCAGCATGCCGGAGTTCGCCGCAAGTCTGGTCGCGGCCTGGCGCGGCCAGTCCGACATCGCGATCGGCAACGTGATCGGCTCCAATATCTTCAACATCCTCGGCATCATGGGTGCCGCACCGCTGCTGCGGCCGGTTGTGTGTCCGGCGATTTCGCCGGTGGACTGGGCGGTGATGGTGGCGCTGACGTTAATGTTGCTCCCGCTGATGCGCAGCGGCAGTGTGATCAATCGCGCTGAGGGCGGGTTGCTGCTGGCGAGCTATGCGGGATACACCGCTTATCTGATCTGGTAACATATCCCGCATGGCGACCTCTTTTCATTTCAGCGCGACGATCCTTCGCTGCTGTCGCCTCATCATACCCGGAAGATGAAAGGATCAGGTGGCTTCGGCCGATCTGATTGCCGCGGGTTGCTTTGATCGTCTTGACGGCTGGTCCGTAGTGCTCAAGCCGCCGCGGCGCCGAGAGGCGAAGCCCGGACTCGACAGTGCTCAAAACCGGGGTTTGCCCCTCTTTTTGACATCTGGAAATGGCCGCCGCCAAAGATCTCGATATTTTTCAGACAAGATGATCGATGTTTACCTTCATACCTTGCCTGATCATGGAAAAAATGAGCGTGAATAGGCCGAAAAATGTAATATTTACATTGGAGAATTATCATTTTTTATTTTTATCTGATTTTTCAAAAATAGTCTTTAATATAATCTTAATTTGTATTAAAATATTGATAGATAAAAATTTGTGAAATAATTACAGTTTCATTTTTATATTTATTAAAAAAATGAATTGATTTTATTAAAAACGGCTTGCCTTTTCAAAAACGATATGATATAGTATTCAATGTGAGGAGGTGAGTCATGATTCACAGCGTTGATCTTGACCGAGATGATTTCAAACGCCTTTCTGAGTTGAAAGAGGCATTGGGGTCGAAAAATAAATCAGAGATTTTCCGCTACTGTCTGCGGGAAATTCACCGCAGATACTTTCCCGGATTGCTGACTTTGGACAGCGAGTTCAGCGGCGAACCTCCCGCTCTGGCGCCGGTTGCTCCGCGCGTTCCTGCGGAGCCGCGCAACGGAGAGCCGGAGCCCGACAACTCCGCCGACCCGGCCGAAGGCAGGAATTCCGAGATTTTTGACCTTGTCCGCAACGCCCTTGATCCGGCGGGATATGAAGCTGCGGAAAAAGTGCGCGAAATGGAACTCCGGGCCGCCGCCGACGCCGCCCGTGCCAAGAGTCATTTTTTCTCCACCATGAGCCATGAGATCCGGACGCCGCTCAACGCGGTGATCGGTTTCACCGAACTTCTGCGCGGCGGCGACATTTCGCCGGGCGAACAACGCGAATATTTGGAGGCGATCAATATCTCCGGGAATGCGCTGTTGTCGCTGATCGATGACGCGCTCGATCTGATCAAACTCGAGGCCGGGCAACTCGAAATCACGCCGCTGCCGACCGATCTGGCTTCGTTGCTCGAAGACACCCGCGCCTTTTTCGCGGCCAAAGCGAGGGAGAAAAAACTGCATCTTGAAGTCCGCGGCGTTGAAGGCCTGCCGGAATTTTATCTTGATGCCGCCCGGATGCGTCAAATTTTGCTCAAACTGGTCGGCAATGCCGTCAAATATACGATGCACGGCACGGTGACGCTGACGGTCAGTTTCGCACGCCGGAGACAGGATTCCGGCACTCTGGTGATCTCTGTGGCGGACACCGGAATCGGCATTCCGGACGCCTTCCGAAAACAGCTTTTTCAGCCGTTGTCCCGGCAATACCCGGTTCACAACGGCCCCGGCCTCGGTCTGACCATGGTCAACCGTCTGCTGGCCCGGATGGGCGGCGAACTCGAATGCCGCAGCGTCGAAAACGAAGGCAGCGTTTTTACCGTCAAACTGGAGAACATCCGTTGCGCGACCGCGCCGGACGAGGAGAAGCTGAATCCCCGCAAGGTGCTTTCGCCGCTTGCCCAGTCGCTGCGGGTGCTGCTGGTGGACGATGTGCCGACCAATTTGAACTTGCTCGAAGCGATGCTGAAAAGGCTCGGCCAGCAGCCGGTCTGCGCATCGTCGGCCCAGCGGGCTTTTGAACTTTTTGCCGGTGGAGGCTTTGAGCTGGTGATGACCGACTTGTGGATGCCGGAGATCAATGGCGCCGAACTCGCTTCGATGATCCGCGGCAGCGGCAAGCCGGCCACGCTGGTGGCGGTGACCGCCGACGTCGAGTACGGTAATAATTTTGACATGGGCCTCTTTGACGCGGTGCTGACCAAGCCGGTTACGCCCGACAAAATCCGCCGTTTGCTCGAAGACATCCTGCGGCGGCGCAACGCTTGAATTGTCCGCGGCGCGCTCAGCGCGTTTTGCGGAATTCGCCCGGAGTGATGCCGCGCTTGCGGCGATACAGCCGCGAAAAATAGCCGGGATCATCATAGCCGGCCGCTTCGGCCGCTTCCTTGATCGAGACGCAGCGGCCGGAGCTCAGCAGTGCTTCCGCCTTTTGGAGACGCATTTCGACGAGCAGTTCCTGAAATGAGCCCCCGAGTTTTTTGCGCAACTGATGAGTGATGGTCGAGCGACTGCATTTCATCCGCCGCGCGGCTTCCTCGACCGAGAGAGGCTCGGCGCAGTGTTCGCGCATCCAGCGCTCAAGGTCGCGGATGGTCGCGCTGTCGCGCCGCACCACCATTTCGCGTTCGACGATGTAATCGACGATCATGCCGAAGAGGCCCAGCACCGGCGGCAGCCGGTCGGACTCAAAAAAGGGCAGCGAGCAGTAGGCCGCTTCCAGCTCTTCGCGGCGGGCGGCGGGGCAGGCGGCGAGCACCTTTGCCGGCACCTTTTCGCCGGTGCGGAACTGGCCGAACATCGCGTAGCCGACGATTTCGCCGCCGCTGCGAATGGGGGCGATCGCCTCCTCGATCCCGGCGTAACAGCGGTAGGAAAAAATACGGCGGCAGTCGCGGCAGCGTTCGCGCGCAAGTTTGTCGTTGGCGACGCAGTCGGCGTGGGAATAGACCACTTCCTGGATCAGGTTGCAGAACGGTGAATTTTTGCGCCCCCGGCTGCGGATTACTCCGTCCGGGGTGCAAAAAAGAATGGTCACTCCGAAACTCTCGGCGAAATTCTGAAAGATATCCTGAATCCGCTGATCCAGCATCACATCGAGACTTTTTTCCATTGTGATCACTCCCTTTGGATTATAATAGCATGCTTTTGCCTGATTGTCCAATTCTTTGCCGCCTTCGCCATTTCGAAAAAGCACTTTTGGTGGTACAATAAGAGTGAAACCATCCAACCCACGGGAGAACAGTAATTATGAAACAGGTCAAAGTCGGTATCATCGGTCTCGGCTTCATGGGTACCACCCACTTCCGCATCCACCGGGCCAATTCCAAAAGTCAGGTCGTCGCGGTCGCCGACGTCGATCCCGCCAAGCAGCGCGGCGACATCCGCAAAGTTGTCGGCAATATCGGCGGCGGAGTCAACGAATCGCTCGATTTCACCGGGATCAAGGTTTACGACGACGCATACAAGCTCCTCGCCGACCCGGAGGTGGAACAAGTGGACATTTGTCTACCCACCTACATGCACGCCGACGTCGCGGTGGCGGCGCTGGAGGCGGGCAAGCACGTTCTCCTCGAAAAACCGGCGGCGCTGACTTGCGACGAAGCCGCCCGCATCGTCGCCGCGGCGAAGCGCTCCGGCAAACGTTTCACGGTCGGGCTCTGCGTCCGGGCGTGGCCGGAGTACCGCTGGGCCTTTGAAGCGGTCAAGGCGGGGAAAATCGGCAAAATCAAGAGCGCGCTCTTCAAACGCTTCTCGCCCGACATCGACGGCAATGCCTGGCAGAACTGGTTCATGACCGAAAAACTCTCCGGCGGCGCGCTGCTCGACCTCCACATGCACGACATCGACGAAGTGCTCTATTTCTGCGGCCGCCCCCAGGCGGTAACGGTAATCGGCACCAAAAGCAAGCACGGCGGCAACGATCACAGCTTCGCGCTCTACCACTTCGGCGACGGTCCCGCGGTGGCCGCCGAGGGCGGCTGGTCGGCGCCCAAAACCGCGCCCTTTGAAATGAGTTTCCAGCTGATCGGCGATCAGGGCTCGATTGTGAGTTCGCCCGCCGGGCTGTGGTTCTACCCCGCCGACGGCGCGCCGGAGAAGATCGCGCTCGAAGTCGGCGACCTTCCCACCGGCTGGCACGTCGAAATCGACAACTTCCTCGCCGCCGTGCTGGGGCAGGGCGACGACCAGAAATTCCTGCCGTGGCAGGACATCCTCGACGGCATGGCGATCTACGAAGCCGAACGCACCTCGCTTGCTTCCGGCGGACTGACCACTCCGGTCGACTACCGCTGAAACGGGAAAGGGTGATTGAAGATGATCAAACTTGGCGTAATCGGCTGCGGACACCGGGTGGGAGGCTTTCTCGCCCAGACGCTGGATAGCTTCGATCCCGATTTCCGGGTGGTCGGCGTGGTCGATCCCGACCGCGAGGGTGTGCTCGGCCGCCTCCGCGAAGTCGATCGCGAAGCGCGTTTTTTCTCCACGCTCGACGAACTGGTGCGCGAGGCGAAGCCGGACGCGCTCCTGATCGGAACGCGTTGCAATCTTCATACTCGCTACGCGATTGAGGCGGAGCGTTACGGAATTCCGGTCTTTCTGGAAAAGCCGGTGTCGATTGCGATGGACGAGGCACTGGCGCTCGAGGAGGCGTATCTCAAAAGCAAGACCAAGGTGCTGGTAAGCTTCCCGCTCCGCTACACCCCGCTTCACCGCCGGATGCGTGAATTGCTCCGGGGCGGCGCGGTAGGCGATATTCACCACATCACCGGGCTCAATTACGTGCCCTACGGCACGGTGTACTTTGAGCGCGGCTACCGTGACTTTGCGGTCACGCAGGGGCTTTTTCTCCAAAAGGCGACTCATGACTTCGACTATCTGATGGATCTTGCCGACTCCCGGATCACCCGGATTTCGGCGAACTGGTCGCGCGGCCGGATTTTCGGCGGCGACCGTCCGGCGGGTTTGAAGTGTTCGGCGTGCGCCGACGCGGAAACTTGCGACGAAAGTCCGCGCAACCGCCGCCGCAACGGCAGCGGCGGGGTGACCGACGACCATCTCTGCGTCTTCAGCGCGGCTTGCGGCAACGATCGCGACGGCATCAATGAAGAGGCGTCCAACTCGATTTTCGAATTCGAAAACGGCGCGATCGGGAGTTACTCGCAAGTCGTCTTCTCCCGGCGCGAAGGCCTTCGCGGGCCGATCGTCTCGGGCCCGCGCGGCACCGCGAGCTTCGACTGGTACAAGGGGGCGATCCATTACGTCGAGCACCACGCGCCCTTTACCTCGGACATCAGAATGGGCTCCGAAAAGAGCCATTTCGGCGGCGACGTCGAGCTTGCCAAAAATTTCATCGACATCATCCGCTACGGCGCGCTGCCGGAGACGCCGCTCGCCGACGGTTTGCGGAGCGTCTACACTTGTCTTGCCGCCCGCGAAGCCGCCGAAACCGGCCGCCGGGTGGAGGTCCGCCGGACCCGGCTGTGACGCTGTGAAATAAGGATCTTCGGTCCATTCGCAGCTTGGGTGCGAAATGAGCGTTCACCCGTTGACCGGATCGGCCTTTTCCTGGTGGGCCAGCACTTCGGCGCGCTGGGCGGCGGTCGGGTTCAGCAGCAGCTGGAAGCTGAAGTTGGCGATGAAAGAGGCGTCGTCGAGTATCCCCATGTGGGTGGCGTTGATGAAAAACATCTTGTTCCACGGGATCGGTGAGGTGAAGTACGGCATTTCGAAACTTCGGTCGTAACGGCAACTCGATGTCAGCACCTTGCCGTCGCCCGCGCCGTATTCGGTCACTTTGACCCTGCCGTCCGCCGCCACGGTCGCCCGGATGCCGGTCAAGGTGGTGTCACCGGCGAAGAGGAACAGCTCGGTCTTGCCCGGATTTTTCACCACCGTCTGATTCAGAGCGGCGCGGAATTGCTTCGCCCGCGCCAGGCACTTGGTGACATGGTCGAGGGCGATTTCGTAGCGTTCGCGCCGGGTTTTTGCCTCCCAAAGAATGTGGCTCAACGCCTCGTCGCAGGCCGGATTGAGCAAGCCCAGATTGCGGCACTGCCAGGTCCGGATATCAAAGAGATCAAGCGGGTTTTCCGGATCGGCGGCATCGAAAAGTCCGCCCCCCGGCCCCTCCGGCAGCATGAAGTAACAAGAGGGAAAAGTGCCGATCAACGCCGCCGGATGAGGCGTCACCCCCGGCGCCAGCCGCAACCCGTTGGCCATTTCGACGATGGTGTCGAGATACCCGGCATTGGGGGTTCCCACCACAAAAAGCTTGTCCACATAAGCAGCCGGTCTCCAGTGCGGCGCCGCAATCGAGCCGTCGGCCGGCAAGTCGTCTTCGCCGAACATCAAATAATAGCGCGAAATCAGCCCTCCCATCGAGTGCCCGACGAGGTCGAACTGGATATCGCGGCGGTCGGCGGGATTGATTTTGCGGTAGGCCGTTTCCAGCGCCTGCCGGGTGTCGAGGATGAAGCGGTGGAGGCGGCGGGCATTCTCCACCAGGTCGCGCCGCCAGTCGTAGTGGAATTCATATATGCTGCGGAGCCCCTCCGCCGAGTTTTCGCGGCGGTAACCGATCTTCTCAAGCACTTTGATCAGCCGGCTGTAGCCGGGCAACTGGAAATTGAGTCCGGCCAGGTGAACCGCCGCAGTGTCGAGCAACTGGCGGTCGCCGGTCGAGTTGCTCAATTCGCCGAGACTGCGGCCGATCGCCATCGGGTGGGCAAGCCGCCGGCACTTCTCCGGCGGTGCCCCGGCGGGTTCAAACTTTCCCCACAGCTCCTCGCCGGTCTCCTCGTCGAAAATCGACGCGCCGAGGAATCCGTGGACGATGATCACCGGATTGCGGTTCGGCCCCTGATAGGAGAACGCCTCTTTCTCCAGCTCGGAGATCAACAGTTCGTGCGAAGTCCCGGTGGCCTGATAGGAGCCGACCCCCCGGTTGAGGTACCACCAGAGCGCCCACACCGCCGCGGCGGCAAGCAGTATGGTGCCGAGACAAAACCACATCATTGCTATTTCTCCTTATTTTCCACGCCAATATAGTGCCGCCAAACCGCAATAGCAAACGGCGGAGCGAAAAATTGTTCCGGTCGCGAGACTTGCCGCCGCTACTCCGGTTTTCGCCGCAATTCGAGCCGGTGGAGACGGTAGGCCATCGGGGTGGTGCCGGTCTGGGCGCGAAAGGCGCGGCTGAAGGCCTGGATCGATGAGTAGCCGCAGAGTTCGGCGATCTCGCCGATGCTTTTTTCGTTGCGGTTGAGGTAGTACATCGCTTTCATCGCGCGGCTGGAGCGGACGTATTCGCCGAGGTTGACTCCCGCTTCTTCGCGGAAGCGCCGCCGGAGCTGACTGCGCGACAGATGAAATTCCCGGGCCAGCGCGTCCAGTCCGAGGTCGCTCTCAAGATGATTGAGGAGATATTTGACCACCCGCGCCGCCAGCGGCGAGCCATCCGGAATACCGGACTGTTCAAGCTCCCCCGCCGCGCTGTCGCGAAGGCGGCTCAGGAGCAATGTCAACTGGAGCGTGAGCTCCCAGCGTTTCGTCTGTCGGCGATAGGCTTCGAGAAGTTTTCCGGCCGGTTCCAGCGTTTCGGCATCCAGCAGCGCCGGCGAGCCGCGCGCGGGCAGAATGTCGCGACGCTTGACCTCAAAGGTGATCATCAGCCGGAAAATCTTTTCATCGGTGTGCATAAAAAGATGGTTTTCATAAGGGTAAATCAGGAAAGCGCTGCCGCTCTCAAGCTGGAACCGCCGCCCGTCAAGCAGCATCTGGCACGGCGCACCCAAATTGAGGTTGAGCAAATACCGGTGATGGATCGACCCCGAACTCCGCACCGGAGCGAGGCCGCCGCGCGAGAAAATCAGGATGTTGTCGGGCAAATCAAAATCGTACCCGTTGGGCCGGTTGACAAAGAGTTCCTCCGGCGGTTTGAGCTCCCGCGCCTGTTCCAGAAGTTGATTGAGCATAAATGTTAAAAAGTTGCGCCTAAATGTGATTGTTTTAACTTTTCATCCGGAGTATACTATACGGTGTCAATCGGAAAACTGCAAACTTCGGGGAGAAATGGACAGCATGGCGGAAGTCAGGATCGGGATTATCGGCGTCGGGGTGATGGGGGGATTTCACTTCACCGCCATCAGTCAGCTCAAAAATTGCCGGGTGACGGCACTCTGCGACATTGATCCGGCGGTGCTGGCGCGTTATCGCGAGAGCGTCGTCGAACTCTTCGCCGACAGCGACGGCTTGCTCGCATCCGGCTTGGTTGACGGCGTCATCATCGCCACGCCGCATTACTCCCACGTGCCGATCGCGCTTGCCGCCATCGAGCGCGGCATTCACGTCCTGGTGGAGAAACCGGTCGCGGTGCAGAAATCCGACGCCCTCCGGCTGGTCGCGGCGGCGGCGGCCCATCCCGAGCTCAAATTGAGCGCGATGTTCTGCCTCCGCAGGATCCCCGCCAATCTCAAGCTCAAAGCGCTGCTCGACTCCGGCGAACTCGGCGCGATCCGCCGGATCAACTGGATCGTCACCGAGTGGTTCCGCACCCAGCGTTATTACGACTCCGGCACCTGGCGCGCGACGTGGGCCGGGGAGGGCGGCGGGGTGTTGCTCAACCAATGCCCGCACCAGCTCGATTTGCTCCAGTGGTTCTTCGGCATGCCGGAGCGGATTACCGCCAAGGTCGCTTTCGGCAAATACCACGACATCGAGGTCGAGGACGACGTCAGCGCGATCCTCGAATACTCCGATGGCAAGACCGGTATCTTTGTCGCTTCGACCGGCGAATACCCCGGCACCAACCGGCTGGAAATCACCGCCGAGCGCGGACGACTGGTGCTGGAGGGGGGCAAGCTCAGCTTTATCCGCAACGAAGTCGAAATGTCGGAATTCTGCCGCACCACGCCGCTGGTGACCGGAGTGCCGGAGAAGTGGCTGGTTGATATTCCGGTCAACGGCTCCAATCCGGTGATGCACCGCGAGATCATCGAGAATTTCGCCGAGGCGATCCTTCACGATACGCCGCTCTTTGCGCCCGCGGTCGAGGGGATCCGGAGCCTCGAAATCGGCAACGCGATGTTGCTCTCCGGCCTTCGCGGCGAAGCGGTTTCGCTGCCGCTTGACGCGGCGGCCTTTGACCTTGAATTAACCAAACTCATCGAAAACAGTAAAAAGGGGAAATCATCATGCAAAAACTGAAAGTTGCCTTCGCGGGCTTCCGGCACGGCCATATTTACGCGCTCTATGACAAAATGCTCAAGCACCCCGAGATCGAAATCGTCGCAATCTGCGAAGAGGACGCGCCCGCCTCGCTGCTTGCCAAGCGGCCGGAAATCAAGCTCACCGACACCGATTTCGACGCGATGCTGAAGCGGGTCGATTGCGACGTGGTGGCGATCGGCGACTATTACACCAAGCGCGGCCCGATGACCATCCGGGCGCTCAAGGCGGGGAAACACGTGATCGCCGACAAACCCTTGTGCACTTCACTTGACGAACTCGCCGAAATCGAAAGCCTCGCCGCCAAAACCGGGCTCAAGGTGGGTTGCATGTACGAACTCCGTTTCGGCGTCAACTTCGCCGCCGCCCGCGAGTTGATCAAAAGCGGGCGTCTGGGCAAGCTTCTCCAGATTCAGTTCGGCGGCCAGCATCCCTTGCAGCTGGCGAACCGTCCCGGCTGGTACTTTGAGGAAGGCAAGCACGGCGGCGCGATCAACGACATCGGCAGCCACGCCCTCGACGTGATCCCGTGGATGACCGGGCTCAAAGTCGCCAAGATTCACGGCGCGCGCAACTGGCAGGCCAATCCCGGTGCGGGCTTCCTCAAGGAAGCGGGCCAGTTCATGCTCGAACTCGACAACGGCTGCGGCGTGGTCGGCGACGTCTCCTACGCTTCGCCGGACAGCTTCGGCTTCACCCTCGGCACCTACTGGCGGTTCAATATCTGGGGAACACTGGGCATGGTCGAATTCAACTTCGCCGGTCCCGCCCCGACAGTCTGGTTTGACGGCGGCAAAACCGGCGTGCCGGTTGAACTCCCCGCCGCCCCCGGCGATTATCTTGACAGCTTCCTCCTCGACCTCGCCGGCCGGACGCCCGAGCTCGACACCGCGACGGTGATCGAGAGCGCCCGCCGCACCCTCGAAGTCCAGCTGGCCGCCGACCGCGCCTGATTGGGCAAATCCGGAGAGCCGGGGCTGATCACTTGCTCGCGAAGACGTGGCGGTCGATCCGGTTGTAATCGCGGATCACCCCGACTTCGCGGTAGCTTTGGCGCAAAATTCCGGTCAACCGCTCCGCCTGTCCTTCGCCGATTTCAACAATGATCCGGCCGCCGGGTTTGAGATGCGGCGGCGCCTGCCGGGCGAGTTCGAGCACCAGCGCCAGTCCGCCGTCGGCGGCGGTGAGGGCGAGCTTGGGCTCGTGGTCGCGGACTTCGGCTTGCAGTCCGGCGTAATCTTCCTCGGCGATATAGGGGAGATTGGCGGCAATTAGGTCAAAGGTCTCGCCGGGCGCCAGTGCCGCGAGGAGGTGGCTTGCGCGAAATTCAACCCGCTCCGCGAGCTTCAGGCGCTTCGCATTGCGCTCCGCCACCGCCAGCGCGGCGGGACTCACATCGAGTGCGAGGACTGTAATATCCGGCCGTTCAAACGCCGCCGCGAGCGCGATCGCCCCCGACCCGGTGCCGACGTCGAGCAAACGGCCTCCGGAGGGCAGGTGCTTGAGGGCGAAATCGACCAGCAACTCGGTCTCCGGCCGGGGAATGAGGACATCGGGAGTAACTTCGAGCTCGATCTCACGGAAGGGCGCATTGCCGAGAAGATACTGCAGAGGCTCGCGTTTTTCGCGCCGTGCCACGATTGCTTCGCCCCGAATGGCGGCGGCGGGGTCGGCGTCGGCGTGCCGCAGCATGGCGAGCTCGGCACGGCGGCGGCAACTTAGCTCGCAGTAGAGAATTTCCGCTTCGGCGTCGGCGCCTTCGATTCCGGCTGCGGCGAGGCGGTCTCGCCAGTTTTTGAGCAACTGATCAAGCGGGATTTTCATTTGCCGGTGACTTCGCCGAGGATTTCGGTGAATTCTTCGCGCGAGACGTCGGCGAGTTTCTTGCCGCGTTTGGCCAGTTTTTCGTTGACTTTGATGGCGGTTTCTTCCATTTTTTCGTGGGTTTCTTCACTGCCGCCGATGAGGCAGAAGTTGTCGCCTTTGGTCAAACGCCGGTGCCCGTCGCCGTCGAGGCCGACGCCGAGCATAATCGCATTTTTGTCGTTGGTGTCGGGGGTGTTCATGGCGACTAATATAGCCGGGTTTTTCGACTTTGCAATTTGAAAACCCGCCTGAATGGTGATAAGTTATCGCACCTTGACAAGCGAAATTGGCAATGGAACACATGGGAATCAATGACATGAAGGCATTCTTCGTTTTCTCCGGACAGGGCGCCCAGGCAGTGGGCATGGGCAAGGATTTGTACGAGAGCAGCGCCGCGGCGCGCCGGATTTTCGACGAAGCCGATCAGGTGCTGGGCTACAAGCTCAGTTCCGTCTGTTTCGAGGGCCCGGCCGAGAAGCTGACCGAAACCCGCTTCTGCCAGGTGGCGATCTACACCATGAGCTGCGCCGCGCTCGAAGCTTTCCGCGAAAAATATCCCGAGATCAAACCGCTCGGCTGTGCCGGGCTGAGTTTGGGCGAATACGGTGCGCTCTACGCCGCCGGTGCATTCACCTTTGCCGACGGCCTGCGGCTTCTTGCCAAGCGCGCCGAGCTGATGGATGAAGCGTGTCGCGCGACCGTCGGCGGGATGGCTTCGGTGCTGGGCGGCGAAGTGGCCGTGATCCGCGAAGTCGCCGCCGAATGCGGCATCGACGTCGCCAACTACAACAACCCCGGCCAGATCGTGATCAGCGGCGAAAAGCCCAAAGTCACCGCCGCGGTCGAAGCGCTCAAGGCGCGCGGCATGCGCAAGGTGATCGAGCTCAACGTCGCCGGAGCTTTCCACTCCCGGCTGATGGCGGGAGCGGGCGAAGCGCTCCGTCCGGTGCTGGCGGCGGCCGAACTCGCGTTGCCCGCGGTTCCGGTTTATCACAACTTCAGCGCCGCTCCGGCCGCTTCGGTCGGGGAACTGCGTGAAAACCTCGCCCGTCAGGTGGCGGGGAGCGTCCGCTGGGAAGAGTGCGTCCGCGCGCTGGCGGCGGCGGGCGCCGATACCATGATCGAATTCGGCCCCGGCAACGTCCTTACCGGACTGATGCGCCGGACGATTGCCGAAGTGAAGACTTTCAACATCAATTCGACTGAAACTTTGAACGCGTTTCAAGCATAACATTTCACAAGAAAAGAGGTTTACGATGGGTTTGGAAAAACGTCTTGATGGCAAAGTGGCGCTGGTCACCGGCGGTGCCCGCGGTATCGGCAAAGCGATCTGCATGCGTCTGGCCGACGAGGGTGCGAAGCTGGCGATCGTCGACATCATGCTCGACGTGGCGCAGCAGACCGCCGACGAGTTCAAGGCCGCCGGGGTGGATGCCCGCGCCTACGCCGCCAACGTCGCCAAGATGGCGGACGCCGAAGCGACCATCGACGCGGTGGTCAACGATTTCGGCCGTCTGGACATTCTGGTCAACAATGCGGGGATTACCAAGGACACTTTGCTGATGCGCATGACCGAGGAACAGTGGGACGCGGTGATCGCGGTGAACCTCAAGGGTACGTTCAACTTTACCAAGGCGGCCTGCCGTCCGATGATGAAGCAGCGCGCCGGCAAGATCGTCAACATCGCGTCGGTGGTGGGCCGGATGGGCAACGCCGGTCAGGCCAACTATTCGGCGTCAAAGGCGGGGGTGATCGCGCTGGCCAAGACGACGGCCAAGGAGTTTGCTTCGCGGAACATTCAGGTCAACGCGGTGGCTCCGGGTTATATCATCACTGACATGACTGCGAAGCTGTCGGATGCGGCGACCGAGAATTTCCTCAAGGTGATTCCGGCCGGACGCGGCGGCACGCCCGAAGACGTGGCCAAAGCGGTATATTTCTTCTGCTCGCCGGATTCGGACTACATCACCGGCCAGGTGATGAACGTCGACGGCGGCATGCTGATGTAAGCGACCGTCGCCTTCGAGATACCGAGCCGGGCCGACCGTCGGTCTCGTGATACTGAGCCGGTCGCTGACGCTCTCTCGGCTCGGGGGGGGGAGGGCGTGTTATTCTCGGTTCGGGGCGCGCAAGCTGCCCCGGATCGCGAGGCGGGTACTCCCGCCGAGCAGGGGTCCAGGGCCACCCGGCCCTGGCGCGGATTCCAAAGGGCGCGGAGCCCTTTGATGGCCGACCGTCGGCCTCGTGATACCGAGCCGGTCGCTGGCGCTCTCTCGGCTCTAGTTCAGGCCGGGCGAAGCCCAGCTCAAGAAGCCGGAACGAGTTCCGGCGCCGAGCCCGGCCCGAGCGACGTGGGCGCGTCAGCGCCTGCGGAGCGATGTCATCCGCGCGGCAAAGCCGCCGACTGAGCCCGGTAATCGGATTGGATATCGCGCCATCCGCACCGCGTCGCAGATACCGCATTGCACCGCAGTTAACGGCAATCAGTGAGGACAATACTGATGAAGGCATGGCTCCGGCGACTTTTCTACCTCGACGATCCGGCGCAGGGGGTGTTCTTCGCGCTGACGTTGCTGATCGCCGGAAGCTACATATTTTTTTCGCTGGTGGTGATTTCCTGCGGCAAGAATTGGCTTCTTTCCACCAACGATGGCAATGTGCTGCTGCTGCAAATGGGCTTGATTGCCTTGCCTCCGGCGGTTTTGCTCCTTTATTATCTGACGCTGACCGTGATTTTTTTTGACCGCATGACCGGGCGCTGGCATGCGGTCTGGATCGGCTTCGGCGGATGGGTAGTCTTGCTGGTTCTGTTCAATCTGTCGATTCCGAAGCTCGATTTCGGCTGGAATCTGATCGGGATGGCGGCCTTTTGGGTGATGCTCCATCTCATGAACAGCGGCAAAGAGTGGAAATGTGCGCTCGGCACTTTGGCGCTGCTGTTGCTCGGCGGGTGGATAGTGGCGATGCCGTTCAACTACAGTCGCATCTTTCGCACTGGTTCACACATGTGCCTTCATACGCCTCCGGTTCCGGAGTTTCCGGCCGCGGTCCAGCGGTTTTTCGGTATTTCCGGATACGGCTGGATGCTCTGGGTGGGAATCGGGCTGCTGTTTTTGCTGCTCGGGTACCTCGCTTTTGCCAGATTTCTCGCCGGGCTCGGCAACCGCTCATTCCGCGCCATGTTCCAGCGCCCGGTGTTAGCGTTGCTGGCTTCGGCGGTGGTGGCCTATCTTGTATTTCTGATGCTGGTGATTTTTGCCCGGCGTGAGTATGCTGCTGACCTTGCCACGCTGGATCGGCATTTCGGCCGTCCGGTCTCGGTCGCCGGAATCAGGCAGTTCTATTATGGCAACGCAATCGCGGATCGGAATCACTGGGAGCACGTGGCGAAACTGGATGAAAAGGTCGCGTCACTCAATGAGCTTGATTTTGATCGCGGAAACTTTGTTTCCTTGACATTTTCGGAGGCGGCGAAGGAGCATCAGCGCGGCTTGTGGCGGTCAGCGGAAGCAGCGGTTCGGGACTATGAGCTGGCCTTCTCCGGTGAAATCCCTCCACCGGAGCTGGAGTTCGAGCTCGGTGGAATCGCGGGGATGGTTTCTTCGCATCTTGATTTGTATCAGACTTTCTTCCGGCTTGAATTGTGGCGCATCAGGTTTGCCCTTGAGGATGGCGATTTCGACGCGGCATTCACGGCTTATCGGAGGCTCGGCGAGGCCACCAGGTCATTAAGGCGGGAAACGCTTGTTTTCGGAGGGCGGGTCTGGCTGACCGGCATTGATTCGCAATTGATCGGCTTGCAGTTGTTGCTGGAGTCTGGCAAATTATCGGAGCCGGAGCTGGCGCGTCTTGCCGGTGAATTGCGACGGCTGGAATCGGCGATTCCAGAGATGCAATTCCGCTGCATTTACGGCGAAGCGATCATGGGACTCGACTTTTTTGATCTTTTCGCCGAGGGGATATGGTTTGAACGCGAAAATCCACCGCCATTTCCGCTCAAAACGATGCGTTTTTTCGTGCCGCAGCTCTGGTGGTACAGCTTGCGCGGCATGTCGCAATATGCGCGTTGTTTTCTCGCCGTCGACTTCAATGGCTTGCCGAAAACGGCGGCAATCGGCAGGATGTCGTTACTCATTCGCTTATCTTTGATGACGTATGCGAGCGCCGGAACACGGTTTGACATAACCTTGGCCCGTCTGCGCGCAATGCGCGGTCTGATCGCCGCCGAGGAGTACAAACGGACGCATGGTGACTACCCCGACTGCATGTCTGATTTGCCGCTCGACCCCTTCTGCGGAAAGCCGCTGTTGTACCGCAAGGGCATCTGCCCGTATCGGTTGACGCACGTCAAGTGGAATCTTGATCCGGCGTCGAAATCTGGCGGAAGTTGGCAAACGGAGACCACGGACACCGAGATTCCGGCGATTCAAGTCTGGAGTGTCGGGCCGGATCGGATTGATAACTGCGGTGTCAGTGATCGCGAGACCAAAGCCGACGATGTCGGGGCGATGTTGCGGCTCAAGCCTTGAAGAAGAAGGGGGTGCGAGGAATTGTCCGTGTTGTCCGTCTTGTCCAAGCCGTCCAATCCGTCCAAACTGCCACATCCAATACGATTGCCGGGGTTATGCTGCGGCATTCGCCGCGCGGATGGCGTCGCTCCGCAGGCGCTGACGCGCCCACGTCGCTCGGGCCGGGCTCGGCGCCGGAACACGTTCCGGCTTCGTGAGCTGGGCTTCGCCCGGCATGAACACGAGGCTCTGCCTCGGCCTCCGCCAAAGGGCTCCGCGCCCTTTGGAATCCGCGCCAGGACCGCATGGCCCTGGACCCCTGCTCGGCGGAGGAACCGCCTCGCGATCCGGGGGCAGCTTGCGCGCCCCGAGCCGGGTATGACGCGTGCTCCCCCCGAGCCGAGAGAGCGTCAGCGACCGGCTCGGAGTCCCGAGGCCGACGGTCGGCCGACCGGATCGGCATCCCGAGGCCGACGGTCGGCCCGCCTCGCGATTACGGGGCAGCTTACGCGCCCCATTTGCCAAATCCGCTTTGCGGGTATAAAGTATGTCAAATTCCAAAACGAAAGTGTATGCGATGAAACCCCTGCTTCTCCTCCTCGGCCTCGCC
>JBFWIO010000009.1:0-20558 GCA_050255955.1 Victivallaceae bacterium | reverse complement strand
ACCCGGAGCGACCAGGGGTGTTCGCCCCCTGGACGGCGACTCCGTACGACGGAGGGCGGGCCGCAAGCTTTGCTTGCTTTTTTTTTTGCCTGCGGCGCTTTTTTTTTGTTTTTTTTATTTTTTTATGCCGTGGCCCTTATCACCAGCTCCGGCTTGATCAAGACATCCTCCGGCGTCTTGCCCCCCGCCAATTTCACCAGACTCTGCACCGCCGCCAACCCCACCGCATACATATCCTGCCTCACCGTCGTCAACGGATACGGCAACAATTCCGCAACCTCACTGTCATTGTAACCCGTAATCAAAACATCCCGCCCCGGCACCAACCCCCGCTCCAATACCAGCCGCTCCAACCCCGCCGCCACCGCATCCGACCCCGCCGCCAACCCCGCCAGCCTCCCCCCCGTCCGCACCCCCGCCAACACCCCCGCCGCCCCCGCCACATCATTCAACCGCGGCAACTCCCGCCCATACCCCCGGCAAACCCCCCGATAACGCTTCGACTCAGCCCCCACAAAAAATAACTCCTCCACACCGCGTTCCCGCAAATGCACCCCCACCAACTCCCCGCCAAAAAAATCGTCGATCCCCACCACCGCCGCCCCCGGAATCCGAAAGTCGTCAAAGTAACACGACAACAACACCATCTTGCCCCCATCCCGGCAATACCGCTCCAACTCCCCCGCCAATGCCGGAAAACGAATAAATGGCGCCGCATAACTGATCAACCCCGATTGCGCATAATTCCGACTCACCCGCACAAATTCCGAAAAAACATCCTCGGTATACCCGATCGAAAGAAATAACGGCAGATTCTCCCGCATCGCCCCCTCGCCGACCCCCTTTGCCATCATCCCCGCCAACCGGGCGCGCGACTCCGTCAACCAAACCCCAATCCCGATATTACCCCCCCAGCGCAACGTCGCCGCCGCCGGGTTACGCCGGGAATCCAGCCGCGCCGCCGCCTCCAACACCCGCCTCCAGGTCGCCTCCGCCACCATCCGGTGACGCTCCGGATTCCCGTCAAGAGCCCGCGATACCACCGACACCGCCAAATCGAGTTCGGCGGCAATATCCCGCATCGTGGTCATCCGAACCCCCTTTTTATTTCACATATTTGTTACAATTGACAACAAAAAGCAATCGTTTGCCATTACTCAAAATAACCCGCCGCGCGATGAATGCAAGCAGGGAAACGCATTTTGTGATCCAATCCGGCTGGATCAATCGCGGCAATCAAAGAACGGCAAGCATGCCGTCACGGTTTTCTTCAAAGATTTTGCGGTGAGTTTCGCCGGCAAACGCATCGATTCCGGCAATCCGGTCGTAATCCTCGCCGTCCCGGCCGAAATGGACGGTAATGCCGTCGGCGCCGCGACCGAGAACGGTGACACTTGATGAACCGGAACTGAAAACCGTATTGCCGTCAAGCTCGGATACGTTGAGATCGGCCGAGTTGACGCCATCAAACCACAACGTAACACTCCCGTCGGCAAGTTCGTCAACCACATCCGTTCCCCAATCCGCGCCAAAAGTGAAAATGTCATCGCCCCCCCCGCCGTGGAGACGGTCATCGCCGCTCCCCCCCGCGAGGATATCGTTCCCGGTGCCGCCAACCAGCCGGTCGTTGCCGCTATCGCCGAAGAGCTGATTCTCCCCGCAATTGCTCCAGATTACGTCGTCGCCCTCGCCGCCGCGCAGGGTCAATCCGACGCCGTCCCAGACGAACCGCTGACTGGTAAGGTCGATTACGTCATCGCCGGCGCCGCCGCGGATTTCGTCGATCGCCGCCAACCGCGATTGCGGAACGCTGATCCCGCCGGGCAGCGCGGTGTAGATATCATCCAGAAAAAGCGCGTCGCCCGCCGCGTCGTCGGAAAGATTGAGCAAATTGGGGTCTCCGCTCCCGGCTGTCAGGTCGGCAAAACGGTTCTTATTTGCGATTTCCACTTTTTCCCCGGTGCCGCTCCATTCACCGCGGATGCCGGCATGACAGGCGGCATAGGAGCTTCGCCATGTCCCGATGCTTCGCGCCAGCCACAGATCCGGCACGCCGTCGCCGGCCGCGCTGAGACGCGCCGGAGCGGAAGTCGCGCTGACACTGAATGCACCGCCATCGACCCAGTCGTCGCCGTTTTCCGCCCTCACCCGCCAACGGTAGGAGCCGGCGGCAAGTATGGTTTCCAGCCCGGTTCCGGTTGTCCGTATCCGCAGTGCGGTGACGAAATTATCGCAACTGTATTCCACCAAAAACCGGTCCGGCTGTGAAGCTTCCCAATGAATCCCGGCGGCATTGCCGGCCGGACTGGTGACCACAGTACGGACCGCCGCCGGATACACCTGGGTCAGATTGTCGCCGAGCGCGGTGTAAAAGCGCTCACTGTCCGCCAGCAGAATCGAGTTGTAGGCCACGTCGAGGTCGGTCTGCTGCGTCCAGCGCCCGTTGGCGAACCCCCAGACCCTGAGCCTGGTGTCGCTGCCGTCAAGATTGTAGAGTAATGCGACGGTATCGCCTTTGACGGTCAGCTGCAGCGCGTTGAAGTCGTGCCCTTCCGGCGTTTCGACGCTGACCGGGACAAAATCAGCCCAGCCGCCGGCGGTCAAGGTGTAGCCGGTCAGCCGCAAAAGCGGCACTCCGCCCTCCCCGGACCAATCGGCATGCAGCGAAACCACGTAACGGTCGGAGGCCGTCACACGCATTCCGTCCAGGCCGCTGAATTGACCGACCTGATTGAGGGCGGAGCCGGTGCCGGAGTAGACGCCGCACGAAGTGATCAGCGTATTGCCGCCGAGATAGAAAACCCGCTCGTCTTTGCCAACTTGAAAATCGCGGTTCCAGGTATGTCCATCGGCACTAAGCGAATAGATATTCGTTCCCACCGCCATTCGCCCCCCGTCCGCGGAGAGGCAAACCGCCCCGATCCGGCCGAAATCAAGAATCCCGCTCAAGCTGAATTGCCCGCCGTCAAAGCGGTATATTTCCAGTTCGCCCTGATCACTGCCGAAAACCGCCGTGCGGCCGCTGAACGCCTGCAAATAGAAGTTTTCTGAAAGCGTGACGGTGACCGAATCGGCATAATTTGCCAACAACCCCGCGCGATAGCGGACAGTGTTCCGGCCGGACTCCCCGTCATAACTTTCGCCGGTCTGGATCAGGTAAAATCCTTCATTGCAGCTCGCCGACCAGTTGAAAGCCGGATCGGGCGAGGTGTCCGGCGCCAGTTTGACTTCAAGGGTATCGGCCGCCAGTTCGACTCCCGTCCCGTCTTCGGCACTTACCGTAATCAGCACAGGATCGCCGCCGCCGAACCCTTCGAAGGTTGCGGCGAACGAATATTCATCGCGGCGAAATTCGGCATCGACCGGATTGCCGCCGGAGCTGAGTTGATAATCCGCCGCCTGGTCCTGCGGCAGGAAAAAAACCGTCCCCGCCGCATCGCCCCACTGCTGGAGGTGGCCAACAGAAAAAGCGCTCCGGTTAAGCTCGATGGCGGTTACCGAAAATACCAGTTCCGCATCGATCTGCTCCAGCGCGTAAACCGTCGAATCGCCGTAAAGTTTGTCGCCCGGGAAAAGCAGTTGGCTTTCGGCTTCGTCGCCGATGGTCACGGTGAGCGCACCGGGCTGATTGCCGTTGATGCCGCCGAGAAGCCGGTAGTTGCCTGCGGCCTGGTCTTCGGCGATCCGGATGTTGAGTTCACCGGAAAAGTCGAGCCGGGTCCAGTCATCGATCAACGGCTCCGCCGTCGCCGCCGCCAGCCGGTCAAGCGCCAGGGTCAGGCTGAGTCCGGACTCATCCCATCCACCTTCCAGCGTGCCGCCCGCGATCAGTCGTCCCCCGATCAGCAGATCGGAACTGATGGCGGTATTGCCGTTCAAATTGAGCGTAGCTCCGGCATCGATAAAGAGATCCCCGATCATCCCCCCCTGATCAACCGTCACGGTGCCGCCGCAAAGGACTTCGCTCGCCGTAAAACTGCCGTCGCCGCGAACCGCAACCGTTCCCCCCGAAGTGATCCGCCCCGAGGTTACCATACCCCCGCTGCCGATCTCTGCGGCGTCGAATATTTCACCGTTGCCGAGCGTGATGCCGCTGAAAAAATCGGCCCCGTCGGCGGGAATTCCCCCGGAACTCAGAACCACCTTGCCATAAGGCGCCGGATCGGCTGCCCCCGAAATACAGAACCAAACCCCGGAATTCTGGTTGAACAACGTGTAAAAATAATCGCCGGCCCGGAGACTGCCTCCGCCCACCGTCACCATGCCCAGGATATGCTCATCTCCGTCAAATACCGTCATACTCAATCCGGGATCGACGCTGCGTAGTTCGCTCAAGTGGTAATACCCCTGATAATCAAGGTCTTTCACTTTCAGCGAAAAAGCGGCCCCGGCGAAATCGTCAAGCGATCCCAATACCGTCGCTTCTCCGGCGCAAAGCTGCCAGTCGAGGCCGAGGCGCAACTCCGTCCCGGCGGCGACCGAAATCGGCCCGGGAGCGGTCACTTCGCCGCCACCGATTTCAAGTATGCCTGACAGCACGCTTCCATTCTGAAATTCGAGTGTCCCGCCGGAAGAAACGGAGCCGTTTTCGAGTGTTCCGGCGATCTCCGCCATCCCGCCGCCGGCCACGGTCAAGCCGGTCAGAACACCGCCGGCGGCGACCGAGGCCCGCCCGGAGGTTTCGACCAGGGTTCCGTTGGCACTGCCGCCTGACGAAACCAGCTGAATGCCGCCCGAAAGCACCGTCCCGGAAGCCGTCGCACCGGACAATACGTGCTGTGAGCCATCGGCCGAAACGACCGTGGCGATTGCGCTGCCGCCATCGGTGAGCAGTTGAAGTCCGCCTGCGGCGACAGAGTTCGCCGAAGCGAAACCGGCAACATTCTGGGTGCCGCCGAGCACCGTCGTGGCGAGAGCGCCGGCGCCGGTTTGCACATGCTGAATCCCGCCCGACGAAACGGTGGTCGCCGAAGCGAAACCGGCGACGCTCTGGGTGCCGCCGCCGAGCACCGCCGTGGCAACGGCGGTGCCTCCGGCTTGCACATTCTGGATGCCGCCCGATGAAACGGTGGCCGCCGAAGCGGTACCGCCGGAGAGAATCTCCATCCGGTCGGCGGCGGCGCTACCCCCGATCGCGAGTCCGGCGACGCCATCGCCGCCCGCGACCAGCTCGCTTCCGGCATAAAGCAACACCCGGTCATCACCGACAACCGTCAAATAGAGACTGTTTTCCAGAAGTTTCAGCGAGAGACTCCGGTCTCCAAGTTCGACGACGCCATTGACCGCGAGCCCCGCCGGAGCATTGACGCCGTTGTCGATGGTGATGTTGCCGCCAAATGCGCCGGCCCCGCCGGCAATCAGATAACGTCCGGTCGCCTGGTCGGCGGCGACGGTCAGCGTCACCGTTCCCCGGCGCAAACGCTCGAGATTGACCACCAGCGGCGCGGCGTTGTTGACTCCGAGTCCTTCCGCACGCAGGATCAGATTGCCGTCGGACGCGTCAAGTTCCTTGTTGAGAATCAACTGCCCGGCGACAGCGAGTGTGCCGTCAAGATAAGCCACCGTGGTATTGATCCAGCCCTCGCCGACATCGATGGTCAGACGGCCGCCGCTTTCCACGCTCAATGCGGCGAGATGCGCCCCGACATACGCTTCCGCAGTGCCCCCGGAGCTGATGATCGCCGAACTGACGCTTCCGAGCGCGTCAACCACCAGTTTGCCGCCGGAACCGATCGCGACCCGCTCCGCACGGGCTTCGGAGCCGACGACGAGGATACCGCCCGAAGTGACCGCAAGGTCCTCGCCGCTTTCTCCGGCGGCAAGCTCCAGATAATCCGTCAGCACGGCATTTGAGCGGGTCGCCGGATCGAGCGGCCAGACGAAGCGTTTGAGTTCAGAGAACTCACTCGCGTTTCCCGCCGCGTCGAGCGCGCAGACCTGCCAGAAATAGTTTCCTTCGGCAAGGCCGCTCAGTACCGTCGAGAGCTCGGCGAGCGGCAGCGTAACCGCGTCCGCGAGGTCTTCGGCGGTTCCGTAACGGAGGAGATAGCCGGTCACTCCGGCATTGTCGAATGCGGCGCTCCATTGCAGTTTGACTCCGTCGCCGGCGCGGACCGCGCTGAGCCCCTCGGGCACTTCCGGCGGCGTGAGGTCGCCGCTTGCCAGCGTAACCGCTTCAGCAGTGTAGTCGCCGAGGACCGGCTCGATCCCGTCAACCGCCGCGACGCTGTAAAAGTAATAATTGCCGCCCTGCAACCCCTCCGGCATCGTCCAGTTGAACACCCCGGCCTCGGCCGTCATCGCCCCGCCGCCGACCAGGACGCCGTCATATCCGAAATTGTCGTTGTCGGCATACAAATACACGCCGACGCCGGCGGCGACCTGCGCCGCGCTGACCGAGCAGACGATCGACACCGAACGCGTTTGCGCATCTGGCGTGACGCTGATGAGCTGCGGTTTGCCGCGATCCTCCGAACGCAACGCGTCGACATAGGCCGACACCCCGGAGACTCCCTCCACCGTCAGCTGCCAGGTGCCGGCGGCGGCGTTCTTGACCGCGATGCAGATGGCGTTATCCGAGGTGAGTTCGTCCACCACTTTCATATCGGCACGGCAGGCGATGTCGGCAAGGGTGTAAACCGTACTGTCCGGTCCGGTCAAGGTGATCGTCGCACCGGCGCCGGTCCAGTCGGCGCTGAACAGCACCACCTCGTCCTGGCCGGTGATAATCCAGCTTCCACCGGCGGGCGCTTCGCCGGCCATCGCGGTACGCACCGGACTCCCGGCGGGCGCGGTGCAGTCTTTGGCCCCGAGCAGTTTGAAACCGCCGTCCAGCGTCAGTTTGAAGCCGTAGACCATCTCAAAATCCATCACCGTGGTCTTTCCCCAGGCCATCAGATAGTCGTCGGCATTGGTGCTGTTGTCGGTGACCCCGAGCACCGCGTTGCCGGTGAATTTGCGGGCGGCGAAAGGACCGTAGCCGGGAACCGAAATTTCACCGGTTCCGCTGACCGTGACACTGCCCGCCGAGCCGCTCATCTTGCCGGTGACCTTGATTGCGCCGCCGAGCAACGTGAATTCACCGGCAAAGGAGAGCGTCCCGCTCGCGAGATTGAGTTCACCCTCGACGCTGGCGCTGCCGAAGTCGCCGAGAACCTTGGCCGCGCCCTTGCCGGAAATCGCTTCGTCGCTGTAAATTCCGGTCACGGTGATCTCCAAAAGGCTGTAATCACCATCCGCGACCGGCAGCCAGTCGGGCAGATCGAGCGTCAGCTCGGGGCCGTAGGTGAAGCCGATCTCGCCCTCGACCTGAACCGGTTTTTCCGCCTTCGGCGAGAGGTTGGCGACCTTGCCGGCGACGGATTGGAGAAACGCCCCGGTGACCCCGATCGGCTTGTTGATGTTGGAAATCCCGAGCTGGAGGTAGTCGAAACTCCCCCCGGCGAACCCGATTGCGCCGCCGAGCTCAAAGGAGACTCCGGGAAGTTTGACCTTGCCCGCCCCGGCCCAGGCTTTGGTGCCGGAATCGACACTGAGCGACACTTCGGAAAAGGTAAAACCGAAAAGAGAAAATTTGTCGACGCTGAGCGACGCATTGACCGACAGGAATTCGGCGCTGCTGAAATCCTGTTTGACCAGCAAGTCGAGTTTGCGCGGATTGCCGCCGCCGTCTTCGCCGGAGAGGTCGACAACGACTGTCTTGCCTTTCAGTTTCAACCCGAACTTGCCGTTGAGCGAAAGGAGATAGTTGCTGTCTTTATTGGAAACTTTGACCTTGGCCGCTTCAATGGTGAAATTGAGTCCGAAAAGATCGAATTCGGTCTTGGGGGAGCTGTATTGGAACGAGGCGGTGTGGTCCTGAAGGTGTCTTACCGCCTCTTCGACGAGGTCGGTTGAGCCCTGGTTGAGTCCGGTGATCACCTGCGGCACCACCACCATTTCGACCTTGAGATCGCGATAGCTGACGACATCTTCGATGATCTTTTTGGCTTTGACCACAAAAGTGTTGAGGCCGAAGAGGTCTCCCCAGAGGCTGCCGACCGTGGCGGGTTCAAAGGAGCCGTCAGCACCGTCGATTTTAACGAAATCCGGAGCATCGGTGAGCGTATACTCCTCGACCTCGGCATTGCTCCAGCCGTGGAACGCGTTGCCCGGCAAATCGTAATCAAAAGCCTCGCCCTCGCGGACCACGATGTCATCGTAATTGAGGCAATAGGCGTCGAGCTTGAGGGTGACGATATACTGGTTGCCGAACTTTTCCTCGACGATTTTGCCACCGTCCGGCAACCCGGAGACGGTGATGGTGTTGAACGGCCGGTAACTTTCCGGAAGATCATCAAGTCCAACGTAATAAAACAGCCGATAAGAACTCTGAAGGTTACGCCCGAGCGAAAAGTTGAGATTGCCGAAGTGTGCGTTCTGATCGGCGACGATCTGTTGATACGTGATCATCGTTCCCATTTGCTGCGGCAGGTTTCCGATGGTGACATCGCAGGTAGTCTCGCCGCCCCGGAACATCAGGCTCTTGTATTCCGAATAAACCGTTCCGGCAACCGAGAGCACGCTGAGATCGGAAAATAAACCGAACCCCTTGTCTTTGCCGAGCAGGGTCAGGTTTTCAATGCTGTAATGCTGCTTCAAATACTCGGAATAAGGATAGCGTTGATCTGAATAATCAAGAGCTTCCGACCAAAAGCCGCCGCCGTTGACCGTGAGATTCCTGATCGCCAGACTGCCGGCCGGCGCGGCGATGGTCAGGTGAAAACTATGAGCCGCTACATCATTCATGTCCCCGGTCGAATCACTGTCAATGGTAAGTCCGAGATGCCCGCTCAGGGAAAGCCGGTTGACCGTAAGATTACCGCTCAAAATAAGTGTATTGAGATTCGGCGCCTGCGTATCGGAAATGGTAACGTCGCTCCAACCCAGATTACCCGAGTTCAAAACTGTAACTTTGTCGATCACCGCCCCTTCCGATGCGCTGAAATAATCGGTGACCAGCACATTGCGGGCGGTGGCGCCGGCTCCCTGAAGAACCAGGCCGCCGTTCACGGTGGAATTCTCCACCACGCCACCAGGGCCGACCCGGAATATGCCAAAACCGCCAATGTCAGCGCCGTTGAGGGTCACGCCGTTGACGTGGGTGTACGTATGATAGGTTTCTACCCGCCCAGAGCGGCCAATCGGATAGTCGCCGATATAAACCGTACAGTCGCACTCCCTCGGCGGCAAAGCTCCTATGTTCACCAGCGAATAGAAGTCGATCGTGCGGATCATGCCATACTCATCGATATCGGGGCCGTAAATACCAATAAAATCAGTCGTGGAATTGTCGCTCCACTGCAAATATCCGCCATAATGCGAATTGTTGGCGATGATGTAGTCATACATCGCCTGGGTCAGTTCCCCGCCAAAGTCAAAGGTACAGGCGTAGCGGTTCAATCCTTCGCCGCCGTGGTCGAGGACGCCGATCAGGTGGCCGGTCTCGTGGTCGATGGTATCGATCAGGAGGTCGGGCGAAGCGCCGGAGTCGAGCATCACAAAGGCGTCGTCATCGGTGATCCGGTTGCCGGCGTCGACGGTCTCGGAAAGGCCAAGGAATTGACCGTATGGGTCGAAAGCGTCGGTTTGCCCGATATGGATGGTCGAATAAGTGCCGTTTTCGGCTTCGGGGGGGTGATCGGCGGTGAACGTCACTCCGAGTCCGGCATAGCGGGTGTTGAGAACACTGATAACCTGACTGATCGTCTGATCGCTCAAGCCGGAATCTTTAACCGCAATCCCCGTTACGGTCAGGATTTCGCCGTCGTAATCGGCCGTGCCGCCGTTGAAGTTCAAATAAACTGTTTGTCGCGCAGCAATTCCATCCGACATGACGCCGCCCTCCATATTGAAGGTTTTACGGTTCCAAGCTGGATCATTGATCATTACGGAACCCCGGCATTGCCTCAAAAAGCGATGCCTCAGCTCCACAGCAGTCGTTCGGGCCGGCACTCGTCAGCAGCCGCCGGAAATCGGCGACAAACGTTGCCGCGCGGCAAAACGAAGCACCGTCGAACTGACGCCTGATCTGTTTTTTGCGGCTATGACCGCCGGATTTTTCCGATCCTGATGAACCGTAAAATCGGGACTGCAATAAAATAATCCGAAATTGACCGATGTCAAGCGCTTTTATTTTTTTCGTCCGGCGGACGAAACGGCGGCCGCGGGACCATTATCAGAACTCTTCAGGATGGCGTGCTTTGAGGGGCGGCACCGCCCAGCCGCGTCCAGTCGCTTCGAGACGCCGGCAGTAGTCGGCCAGCTTCCCGTGCGAGTGGCAGGGGCCGCCCTGGGTCAGCACTTCCCACAGGGGATCGTGGAAATAGCCATCAGGCTGTGTCGCCATCATCGCGTCGTGCCATTCGAGGTAGCGGTGCACCGCTTCGGCGCAGAGCTCCGGCCTTTCCGGCGCAAGGTCGCGCTGTTCGTGGGGGTCTTCCGCGAGATTGAACAACATCTCTTTTGGAAAGAGATGAAAAAAATCGTGATAGGTTCGCATATAGAGCCAGTCTCCCCAGCGCACCGATCGCTGGCAGCCGTGGCTGCACTGCGAGAGCACCAGGTAATCGCGGCCGGTCGGCACGCCGTCGCGGAGCGCGGCGGCGAAGCTCTCGCCTTCCCAGCTCGGGCGGGGCTCTTTGCCTATGAGTTCGGCCAGCGTCGGCAGCAGATCGAGATGGTAATGCAAGCCGCGGTCGGTCCGGCCCTGTTGCATGCCCGGCCAGCGGATGATCAGCGGAATCCGGCAGGTGATGCTGTCGGCGGTGCCGTGTTCGCTCCACAAGCCGAGTTCGCCGAGATTTTCGCCGTGGTCGGAGCTGACGATGATGATCAGTTCGTCAAGCACGCCGAGCGCTTCGAGTTTGTCGAGCAGCATGCCGACGTGGCAATCGGCATAACGGACGCCGCAGTCGTAGCCGTCGATGTCGCGGCGGACGCCGTCCATATCGAGAACCTTGCCCGGCTGGCGCGGATATTGCGTGTTTTCGCGGTCGTCGTACATCGAAATATCGAGGATGCCGTGCGGTCCGACGGTCTTTGCCCGGTGCTGTTCAATCACCGCCGGAGTCAGCCACTCCGGCAGCGGTTCGCCGGCAAACGGATTGCCGAATTCGGCGGGTACGCGGTAGGGGGTGTGAGGATCCCAGTAGTTGAGGTGCAAATACCAGTTGTCTCCGGCGCCGTTGCGGTCGAGCCAGTCGAGTGCGCCCGGAGTCACTTCTTCGGCCGATTCCATCCCCCCTTTGCCGGTGTCGTAAATCTCCCGGAATCCGGCATAGTAGTCAAAAGACGAATGACGTTCGCCGAAGCCGCCGATGTAGACGGTGTGAAGTCCGGCTTCCTTTTTTAAATACGCCGGAAGGGTGTCGAAGCTCATGCGGCCGATAAAGTTGCGGCTTCTTCCCTCGGGGCGGAAATCCGCGTTGAAGCCATCGTGATTGATCACGCCGTTGTGAATTCCGAAGGTTCCGGTCATCAGCGCCGAACGCGACGGGAGACAGGGCGCGTCGGAGGTGTGGCAGTTGTCGAACCGGACCCCCTCGGCGGCGATACGGTCGAGGTTCGGCGACGTGTTCCTCGCGTAGCCGTAACAGCCGAGGTGGTCGGGTCGCAGGGTGTCGATGTCGAGATAAAGGATTCTCATCTTTCCGCTCCGTTTTGCTGATTTGACTTTGCCGGATCGTTCCGCACCGTCCTCCGGGAAGGTCCCGGATCAGTATAAAATAGGCTCATGAGCAGTCGTTTGCAATCGCAATGATGGATGATTGATATCACTTTAAGATGACGGATGATTTGAAAAAAAGGCGAAATCGGCTATTTTATCAGAAAAAAGGATGATCGGCGATGGAACTTGTCGAACGGCTGCGATTCAACCCGATTCCGCGCGGAGCAAACTTCCGGAGCGACCTGGCGTTCCAGATGGGGCCGCGCCATATTTACGCCCACCAGCTGGTCTACGTGTTTGCCGGCAGCGGCACCGGGCGGTTCGACGATACGGAGTTCCGTTTGGAGCCGGGCGTCCTCGCGGTCTACGGTCCGGTCACCCGGCATGAATTCCGCAATGATCCGGGCATTGCGCTGACCGTGACCACCATGTGTTTTTCCTGCCGGGAAGTGAGCGATCGCCAGTTGAGCGTCGGCAACCGGGGCGAGGGTGAACTTACGCCTGAATTCTGGACCTGCGCCGATGAACCGGTCCGAATCGAGGGGCTGCCGCCATTTCCGTTTTTCATCCGGCTCGAGGAGCCGCAGCGGCGCGTCCTTGAGCCGCTGTTCCGGGAAATCGGACTGGCCTGGAAGCAGACGCCCCACGCTCCGCTTCTTGTGCTGAGGGCAAAAGCGATCCTGCTCGAGGTCGTCCTGCAGCTTCACAAACAGCTGGCCGCCGCCGCTCCTCCCGAACCGCTGCCGGTGAGCCGGTTCCGGCAGTACATCGCCCGGCACTACGCATCGGATATCGTCCGGCGCGATGCGGCGGACGCGATCGGGGTCAGCGAGAGCCACCTGACCTGGCTGCTGATCCGTCACCTCGACAGCAATTTTACCGCCTGTCTGACCCGGGTCCGGCTCCGGGCCGCGGCCGAGCTCCTTCAGTACAGTACGTTGAGCGTCAAGGAGATCGCCGCCGCGGTCGGCTTCAGCAGCGCGAGTTACTTCATCGTCCGTTTCCGGCAGTGTTACGGCGTTTCGCCGAATCACGCCCGATACGGCGTCGAAGCGGAACGGTGACGGAACTCAGAAAATCGCGTCGAGAGCATCCGCGAAGATCATCATGCCGCGCCGATCGGGGTGGTTGATGTCGTTGGTCATCAGCGTCTGGTAGGGGATGCCCTGCCGCCACAGCCTGCCGTACCGTTTGGCGGCGTCCGCCAGCGCCACGCCGTTGACGGCGGCGAAGTCGCGGAGGAACTTGACGTAGGGCCGGGGATCGTTTTCAATCGCTTCGCCGTTCTGACCCTCGAGGCCCATCCAGTCGGGCCGGACGTAGTGCGGCGTGAGGATGATCCACTCGATGTTGCGGCGGCGGAATTCCGCCAGCACGGCGGGGAACGACTTCGCCCACGCTTCCGGCGGCAGCAAAGCGTCGTTGACGAATTCCGAAATCACCAGGTCCGCTCCGGCGTCGGCGATCTTCTCGACGAAATTGTGTGCCGCTCCGGCGACCTCGGCGAGGTAATCGGTCACCGAGCGCCCGCCCCAGCCGTGAACAGCCACTTCAAGCGGATTCGCCGGATACTTCCGCCGCAGTTTTTCGAGCAGGAGCGACGGCCAGCGGTCGGCCGGATCGGCGAGATACGCGCCCTCGGTGACGCTGTCTCCCCAGCAGAGGATATGGAGCGGCCCCCCCGCCTTGAGCCGGGCGATCGAGCGCGGGATGAAACGCTGCTGCGCGACCGCGTCTTCGCCCGGATACGCGGTCTCCAGCACCGGATAAACCGCCTCGCGCGTCAATTTGGCGGTGGTGTGGTCGAGCAAGATATTGAGCACCCTTTCCTCGCCCGCCTCCGGGGCGGGCATCGCGGGGCAAATCACCGCCGGCTTTCCGGCGGCATAGCGGAGAGTGCCGCCGGCCTTGCGGAACACCGTGTCGAGCCGCATCGGAATATAGGCATAACTCACTTGAGCCGGCGTCTCCGCTCCGAGCGCCCCCCCGGCGAGACGGCCGAGCGCCCCCCATTTGGCGTCAAACTCATAATCGACACCGCGCCGGAGTTTTTCGCCCGCGATGGTGCGGACTTCGACCGAATCCGGCTGCAGTGCCCCGGCCCGGGTGCATTCGGCGGCAATGACTTGCGTCAACCGCGTTCCTGATCGCCAACCGCAGACCTCCTGAGGCTGAAAAAGCGGCAAACTCTCATACGCTTCGGCCTCGACCCGAATCAGCGGCGGCGGCGTGACCGCAAACACCCGCTCCCCGACTGCCAGCTCCCAATCGCCTTTGATCGCAAACTTCATGATTCCACCCTTGGTTTGGCCATATCGTAGCACTCCGTCGAAACATTGTCAAACCGTTTTTGCCGAAACATTTTGGACGCCATTGATTTTTTTATCGAATCGACGGTTTGCGCAATCATTGCCAAGCGGAAAAAGCGCACTTGAGCTATTCTTCTGGCATGACAAATCAAAATCGTACAATCACCCTTTCTTTTTTGCAACGAGAGAGTACGGTATAGACATAACCGCAATGGGAGAAATGTTATGCAACGGCGGAAACTCGACCTCGAAGTATCGCTCAAGCCTTTTTCCATCGACCGCACCGAAGCGGGGTGGACCGCTCAGGCCGAAACCATTTTCCGGCAGTGGCGGCCGCTGATCGACGACGCGCAGTCGGTTTCGCTGATGTTCTGGGCCGCCGACGGCTCGGAAATCCTCGAATACGACGGCAATTCCGACACATCCTTTGAATGGGCCAAGTGGATCGGGGTCGCCAATCCCCACGGCTACGCAAGCGACCACCCCGCCGGGCTCAAGCCGATTCACGAAGAGCCGCGCCTCTTCATGGCCGCGCCCCCGTTGTGGACCTACGGCGACTTCAAGCGATTGCTCGACTTGCTCCGCGCGGTGTTCCGCCGCGAATTCGGCCGCGAACTCCGGCTCGGGGCGACCTTTGACTCCGGCCCGGAATTTGCGGTCTCCGACTTCAAATACCGCCGCCATCCCGAGATCTGCCGCGGCTTCTGCCTCGGCGGCAAGACCTTCGTCTGCTGCTACACCCCGCTCCACGCCGATCCCAAGCCCTATGCCGGCTGGCCCGGCGGCATCCCCGAGGGCACCCGTTTCGGGGTCTTCTTCGGCCGCCAGGCACAACGATTCCTGAGTGACCTCGGCTTTGACTACATCTGGTTCTCCAACGGCTTCGGCTTCGGCATGGAGACCTGGGGCGTCTGCGGCGCGGTCTTTGACGGCGAAGCCTTTGACCCCGCCGGTTGCGGCAAGGCCAAAGAAGCGATGGAGACCTTCTGGCGCGACTTCCGGCGCGAATGCCCCGACTTCCCGGTCGAAACGCGCGGCACCAACCTCTCGACCGGGATGGATCTCGCCAGCGACGCCACCCCGCTTCGCGAAATCTACCGCGACGTCAAGCACCTCGAAGTCCCGCCCAATTCGCCGTGGGCGGCGCTCGACGGCGACTTCGGGCTGGAGCTCGCGGGCTGGATGAGCCACATCGCCGACCTCCCGGCGGGCAAGGGCTTCCCGTTCCGCTTTTACACCCACGACATCTGGTTCATGAATTCGCCGTGGCTCGACCGCTACGGCCGTTCCCCCCACGATATTTATCTCCCGCTCTCGGTCGCACGGCTCAACCGGCGCGGCGAAACGGAAAGTCCCGACGCGCTTCACATCCTCTCGATCGACGACAGCTTCGGACGGATGCCGGATCAGGTGCCCTCGGAAGTGATTCCTTACTTCGCCGAAATGGCGCGCACCGCGCCCGACCAGGCGGGGCCGCTGGTCTGGGTCTATCCCTTTGACGAATATCACGACTTCGCCTACACCGGGGAGAAGCTCGAGGAAATTTTCGCCGGCGACCACCTGATCAAGGGCGCCTTGAACGCCGGTTTTCCGCTCAACACGGTGATCTCGGGCGGCAACTTCGCCGCCGCCCCCGACGAAGCTTTCCGCGACCGGATTTTGGTTGTTCCGACCATTTTCTCGTTCAATGCGGCAGTGATGGCGAAGCTCCGGCGCTTCCTTGGCGACGGCGGCCGGGTGCTCTTTCACGGTCCCGCCCGCGGCGAAGCGATCGAGGAGCTCCTCGGCCTCGCCGCCGCGCCGCCGCTGGCGGGCGATTTCACGCTCACGGGCGACTTCGAGGTCGCGCCCCGCACCGTCCGGCATCTCGCGCTCTACTCCGGCGGCCCGCTCGACCGCATTGCGCACGACCCGTCGCTCGACGTTCTTGCCGAGTACGTCCAGAACGGCGAACGCCGGGTCGCGGCGGCCGCGAAACATTTCGCCAAAGGCGGTCTCGCCCTCTGGCTCCGCGGCAGCAACTCGTTTGCAATCGTCAAAAACAGCCACTTTCCGACCCCCTTTGACCGTAGCGAATGTTTTCCGGCCGAGGAACTCTTCCGCCAGTCGCTCAAGTACTTCGGCTATGTCATCCGCTTCGGCAAACGCTCCGGCGATCTCCCCGATCCCCGGCTGACGCTGCGGATGAGCGGCAACGCGCTCTATTTTGCCGGTTTCGGCGCCGACACCACCGTTGAAGAGTTTTTCCGCTTCCCGGACGGCGCGCCGGTCTTCACCGGCTGCGACCTGGTGCTGGAAGATCAGCTTGCGTGCTACAACGTCGAGCGCGCGGTCAACCGCGAGTGCCGGGTTTTTGTCACCGCCGCCGACGGCGTGATTACTTGCCGCGAAGTCATTTCGCACATGCCCGGCGTCAAGCGCCGGCTGCGGATCGGCAACCTCCGCGACGCCCGGGTGGTCTTTCGCCCGGAACCCGATCACGTCCGTTCGGTTCGCCTGAGCGACAATGCCCACGGCGAAGCCAACCTCACGCTGGAGGTGCCTTCGCTTCCCGGGGTCAAGTTCGAAACCGACGGTTTCGGGCCCAAATACATCATCGGAAACTTCACCGGCAACTTGCTGATTTCGTGGGGAGAAAAGGATTGAACATGAATTCGATTGCACGCCGCAAACCGCTTGCCGCCAACGTCGCGTTGGTCGGCGTCGGGCTCGACACCTACTGGCATCAATTCCCCGGATTGCTCGATGAACTGATGGCGAAATACGCCGTCCTCAAGCGGAAACTCGAAGCCAATTCGGTCGAAGTCTTCGATTTCGGCATGATCGACAACGCCGAAGCCGCCTACCGCGCGCTCCCCCGGATCAAAGCCTGCGACCCCGACTTGCTGGTGGTCGATATGCTGACCTACGCCACCAGCGCCACCTTCGGCGTTCTGGTCCGTGAGTTCGACATTCCGGTGATCCTAATTGCGCTCCAGCCGCTTGCGGCAATGGATTACGCGAACGCCACCACCTATATGCAACTCTGCAACGACGACTTCTGCTCGGTCCCCGAATTCACCGGCGTCGCCGTCAGGATGGGCAAAAAGCCCCCGGCAGTCATCCTCGGCACCCTCGAAAACGACCCCGCCGCCGATGCCGGACTCGCCGAAGTCTGCCGCATCGGCCACGTCCTCCATGACCTCAGGCGCGCCCGCATCGGCCACCTCGGGCACGTCCTCGAAGCGATGCTCGACATGCAGACCGACCCGACCGCCGTCACCGCCGCCTTTGGCTGTCACGTGGTCCAGTGCGAAGCCGACCAGCTGCTTGCCCTCTACCGTGCGATCGACCCCGCCGGGCCGGAAACGGCGGCGAAGAAAGCCGAAATTCTCGGATTCTTCGACACGCCCGAACCGTTCTCCGACCCGCTGACCGCCAAGCTCACGTCCGCCGACCTCGAAACCGCCGCCACCGTCGCGCTCGCCCTCGAACGCTTCATCGAACTCAAAAAGCTCGACGGCCTCGCCTATTATTACGAAGGCGAACCCGATTCGCTCACCCGCAAAATCGTCACCAATTTGATTGTCGGGAACTCCCTCCTGACCGCCGCCGGTTTCCCGATGTGCGGTGAATTTGACCTCAAGACCTGCCTCGCCATGCTGATCATGGACCGGCTTGAGTGCGGCGGCTCGTTCGCCGAATTCCACCCGGCAGACTTCGTGCGCGACACCGTCCTGGTCGGCCACGACGGCCCCCACCACCTCAACATCGCCGATGGCAAACCGGTAATCCGGAGTTTAAAAAAGTACCACGGCAAACCCGGCTTCGGCGCCGGGGTCGAATTCAAGATCCGCACCGGCCCGATCACCATGCTCAGCATCGGGGTCAAAGCCGACGGCAAATTCAAATTCATCATCGCCGAGGGCGAATCGGTCACGGGCCCGATCCCGCCGACCGGCAACACCAACACCCACGGCAAATTTCAGCCCGACGTCCGCACCTTCCTTTGCCGCTGGGCCGCCGAGGGCCCCACCCACCACTTCGCCCTCGGCATCGGCCGCCAGGCCGCCACCCTCCAGAAAATCGCCGCCGCCCTCGGCATTGAGGCGGTCGTCGTGGGAGCGTAAAGATGGCGAAACTGACCGGATGTTACAAAAAGAACACCTTCTTCGAGCGCGATTTCCCGTTTTTCTTCAAACGCGAAATCGACCGCCCCGAGGAGTTCAACGAAAACACCCGCTTCAAACGCGAATTCTGGAAAATCATCTACATCGCCGGCGGCCGCGGCGAAAAAATCATCAACGACCGCCGCTATCCCATCCGCCCCGGCTCCGTCCTGCTGATCCACCCCAACGATGAAACCACCTACGTCATCGACGGCCCCGGCCTCGAAATCTGCAATATCCTTTTCATGCCCGAATTCGTGGCCCGCGAACTTGGCGAACTCGAAGACGATTTCAACTTTTTCGCGGTGATGGAGTGGAATCTGCCTCCGGGCGCAAACAGCGACGAACGGCTTCACGTTTTTGACGGCAGCCGCGAAATCCGCCGCATCGTCCGCACCATGGAGCAGGAATACCGTCAAATGCCCCCCAACTACCGGGCGCGTTTGCGCTGGCTCCTCCTCGAATTGCTGATCCTCCTCGGACGCAACAGCAACCGCCGCGCGAGACACCGCGCCGGCGCCGCCGTCGCCGGCTACATTGACCGCCAGATCGAACTTCATTTTGCCCGCAGCCTGACGCTCGACGAACTCGAAGCCAAAACCCATATCGCCAAAAGCCGCCTCTGCCGCCTCTACCGCGCCGCCGCCAACCGGACCATCATGGACGCCCTCCGCCAAAAACGCCTCGATCACGCCGCCGCCCTGCTCCGCGCCACCTCCCGCACCGTCTCGCAAATCTGCTTTGACTCCGGCTTCAACGACCTTTCCTGTTTTTATCGCTGCTTTTTCCGCCGTTACGGCTGCAATCCGACCGTATACCGCGAAAAATGACGGATCACCCCGAAATGCATTCCGCGGCAACGACGACAAACCGGTCAAAAAACACCTTTTTTGCGCAACTACTTCTTTTTGCGTCCGGCCCGGGGATGGGCCTGGGCATAGGTTTCCTTCATGCGGGCAGTGCTGACGTGAGTGTATATCTGGGTGGTGCTTAAATTTTCATGCCCGAGGAGCTCCTGTACGCTGCGGAGATCGGCGCCGGCGTCGAGCAGATGAGTGGCAAAGGAATGGCGGAGCTTGTGCGGCGTCAGGTCCGGGGGAAGCCCGGCCTGGAGAAGGTAATTTTTGAGGTTGCGCTGAAAACTGCGGCAGCTCAAGCGTTCGCCGAAGCGGTTGATGAAGAGCGGCGAAGCGTTGTCGCGGGTGGCGCCGAGAACGGGGCGAAAAGGCAGATAGGCGCGGATCGCCCTGACCGCGGCGGCGCCGAGCATGCCGAGACGTTCTTTTTTGCCTTTGCCGCGAACGCGAATGGCGCCGGCGGCGAGGTCGAGAGCGCCGTAATCGATACCGACCGCTTCGCTGATGCGGAGTCCGGCGCTGTAGATGGTTTCGATGATCGCGAGGTCGCGGGCGCGGCCGAACTCGGCGGAATCCTCGTTTTTGGCGTTGCCGGAGTTGTAGTAGTCGTGAACGCCCTGAAGCAAGCGGTCGATCGCGCTGACCGAGAGAAGCTGGGGAAGGTTCTGCTCTTTTTTGGGCGCGGCGAGGTTGGCGAAGGGGTTCCCGGCAATGACGTTCTCCCGTTCGAGGAAGCGAAAAAAGGAACGCATGGCGGAAAGTTTCCGCTGGATGGAGCTCTTGGCCTCGTCCATCTGATGAAGTTCGTAGAGGAAGGTGCGGCCGTCGTCTTTGGTGACGCTCGCCCAGTCGTCGAAGTCTTCGCCGCCCTTGATCAATCTGGCGAACTGGCGGATGTCGCGGCCGTAACTCTTGACGGTGTGTTCGCTGCTCTGTCGTTCGGCGGCGAGATGGTGGAGGAATGCTTCAAGTCCGGTCATATTGAGTCCTGTGGTGATTTACCGATAAAATAGCGCGAAAGTGTTGAAAATTCAATCGTTGACAATTGTATTTCGCGTCAGGGGTGGTACATTATTTCATCGAAAAAAACTTAAAAGAGCCGATTTCAAAAGTATTTGCGGATGATGAAAAAATGATCGCCGATGGCCGACGCCGTCCGGCATTGAGCGGCTTTACCCTCGGCGGTAAAGCCCGAAAGGTCGGACAAGCCGGACGCGGCGGGCGTTTTTCAGCATCGCGGAGAGTTTTGAAATTGGCTCAAAACCCATGAAAACGGGGATGTTATGATGCGTTTTTCAATATGGATGGCGGGGCTGCTGCTGGTCTGCGGCGCAACGCTTGCGGCGGAAGAAACGGTAACGGCCAAAGTCGATCGGCTGAATGTCCGCGCCGGCCAGTCCACCAAAGCGGCAGTGATTTCAAAACTTGCTTCCGGCCAAAAAGTTACCGCGCTCCGGGCCAATGCCGACTGGGTCGAGATCACTCCTGCGGAGTTGTATATTGCGCGCTCGTTGCTCTAAGACGGCTTGTCCACCGG
>JBFWIO010000008.1:0-20887 GCA_050255955.1 Victivallaceae bacterium | reverse complement strand
TTTCGCTGGCGGTGATGATCACGCCGGTGCGGCGGGCGGTGCTGATTGTGTTTATGCTGGTCGGGCTGGCAACCGCGATGGCGGGCAGTTACGCGCCATTCTGCGTGATTTACGAGGGCGTCAGATCGCCGCCGGGGTCGGTCACTTATGAAGTGCGCAACAGTTTCGCCGCCAATCTCCTGGCGTGGAGCTACGAAAACGATCCGGAGGGGGTGTTGAGCCGGTGCCTGATCCGTCATTACGGCGAGGCTCAAGCCAAACGCTATTTGTTTGAAGCTTACAGCAACCTCAAAAATATCGATATGCTGCGGAAGTTGGCGGCGGAGCCGCCGCCGTTATGATTCCGCGAGGATGGTTTTGATCACCTGATAAGCTTCTTTGGGATCGACCGGGCGGGGGGCGAGTTTGAGTTTCATCGGATTTTCTTCGGCGCTGCGGGCGGTTTTTTCAAAGAGTTCCGGCGTGAGGTCGGGATATTGATGGAGCCGGGGGGCGACGCCGCAGCGGGTGAGGAAGTTGCGGAAGGATGCGACTACTTCGGCCGGGGTTTTGCCGGGGAAGAATTCGGCGAGTTCCATGGTTTTCTCGGCGACTTCTTTGCGGCCGAGGTAGTAGCGCCAGCTGGCCGGGATCAGCTTGGCGGCGGCGGTGCCGTGCTCGATGCGGCCGAACCAGGAGAAGCTGCAGAGGTGGGGCAGGCCGGTTGATTTGAAACGGATCACCATTCCGCCGAGGGTGGAGGCCATGGCCATGGCGGCGATGCTGTCGGGGGTGGGATTGGTGAGAACTTTGGGGAGGTTTTCGACGATCAGGCGAATGCCGGCTTTTGCCCAGGTGTTGACGTCGGGGCGGACTTGGTCCTGAATGATGTTGAGGAATCCCTCGGTGAGGTGGGCGAGGGCGTCGCACCCGGTGGCGCGGCGGACGGATACCGGGACGTCGGCCATCATGGAGGGCATGACGAACGAATACCGGGGGATGATCAAGGGGTCGCTGATGAGTTTTTTGACACCGCGTTCGCGGTCAACGATATTGCTGTAGAGGGTGACTTCGGAGCCGGTGCCGGCGGTGGTGGGAAAGCAGATGACGCGGTCGGGGGAGCGGTCTTTGAAGCGTTCGAGGGCGCGGTCGCTGCCGAAGAATTCGGTGACGTCGCAGCCGGTTTGCCAGCATAGATAAGCGGCTTTGGCGGCATCCATGGCGCTGCCGCCGCCGAGGGCGACGACGGTGTCGGGGCGCTTTGCATCGAGGAATTCCACCATTTTCCGGATGGTGGCGATATCGGGTTCGGCGGGGATGGCACTGAAGCGGTTGAATTCGACGGGGAGTTCGGCGGTGAGTGCGGCGAAGCGGCTGAAGTTGCCGGTTTGGTCGGCGGACTGGCGGCCGGTGAAGAGGGCGGCGGAGCGGGTTTGGCGGGCGAGGAGGAGTTCGCACCAGGCGGTGCGGATATCGTCGCCGAAGAGGACGGCGGTATCGGGATAGGTTTCGAGAAAGTTCCGGCATGGTGAAAGATTCATGGCAAAGGCTCCTTGCGCGAAGTGGAAATCAATGTATTTTATATACTATACCTGAAAAGCGGCTTAAAGGCAAGTTTTCGCCGGGGTTGCGGAGAAAAAAACGGGGAGTTGGGTTATGAAGAGTCTGGACAGACCGTCGTGGGATGAGTATTTCATGAATATTGCGACGGTGGCGGCGACCCGGAGCAATTGCAGCCGGCGGCAGGTGGCGGCGGTGGTGGTGAAGGATCACCGGATTATTTCGACGGGGTACAACGGGACGCCGCGCGGGGTGCGTAATTGTTGTGACGGGGGTTGTCCGCGGTGTAATTCGGAGGTGCCGAGCGGTCATGATTTGGCGGAGTGTTTATGCAGTCATGCGGAGGAGAATGCGATTGTGCAGGCGGCGTATCACGGGATTGCGGTGAAGGGTTCGACGTTGTACACGACGTTCAGTCCGTGTTTGCAGTGTGCCAAGATGATTATTAATGCGGGGATTGTGGAGGTGGTGTATCATTTGCGGTATTCGATTGACGGGACGTCGCTGGGCTTGCTCAAGGAGGCCGGAGTTCACGTGCGTCCGCTGGAAAAATAAAAAAAAATAAAAAAAAAGCGCGAAGCGCCCAATCCCGCCCTCCGTCGTACGGAGTCGCCGTCCAGGGGGCGAACACCCCTGGTCGCTCCGGCTCCACCGGAGCGAAGCTAAGCGAAGCGCTCCCCCCGCGCAACAAAGTTCCGCTGCTGGCACCCGCGACAACGGAGCGGTGAGAGTCAAAGCCGCAGTGCGGCCGGAGCCCGCACTACTCTGCGGGAGCCGAAACAAGCGGCGCAAGAGCAACGCGAATTGCGACGCGCGATTGAGCGAAGCAGGGCTGTGAGTGGGGAGAAGGTTTCGCACGGAGGCACGGAGGCACGGAGGGGGGAAGTTTTGGGATAGCGTACTGATGGTGGGCGCTGGCGCGGCTGGTCGCTCCGACACCTGCGGCGTCGGAGCTCGGGCCGGGCTCAGCGGCGGAACTCTCGTTCCGCCTCTCTGAGCTGGGGCTTCGCCCGGGGCGGGAACGGCGAGGTTCCACCTCGCACACCGCCAAAGGGCTCCGCGCCCTTTGGAAACCGCGCAAGGGCACTGCCCTTGACCGGGGTACCGGCGCTTTGGCACGCGGGGCGCACTTTGGCACGCGGGGCGCGCTTTGGCACGCCTACCTCGTACTCCCCCTCACCACCAGTTTCGGACACAATAGCTGCGATTGCACGCTTTTGCCGTTCACCAGCTCAAACAACATCTCCATCGCCCGCTGCCCAATCTCCCGCTTCGGCTGCGCAATAGTGGTAAAATTGAAGTTCTCCAGCCCGGCGAACCACAAATCGTCAAACCCCACCAGCGCCAGATCCTCCGGCACCCGCAAACCGATCCCGCGCACAGTGTTGAGAATATCAATCGCATAACGGTCAGAATACACCGTCAATCCGGTAATCTCCGGATGCTTGCGAAGCAACACCACCAACTCCTCCGGCGTGCCGAATTCATACGGCTCCGGCAACCCGTGCCGCGCCAACGCCCGGCGGTTCCCCTCCAACCGCAGCGCACCGGTGCGATTGCACCCGATATGACGGTGCCCGCGCTCAATCAAATGCCCCGCCGCCAACTCCCCGCCGGCAACATCATCACACATCACAAACAAGTCCTCCGGCCCGCCCCGCCCGGAACAGAAAACCATCGGAATGCCACTCTGCCTCAACATCGCAAGCGTCTTGGGTGACTTGAGATGCGTCAGCGTCACCACCATCCCCTCGATCTGCTTTTCGCGGAAAATATGAAGCTGCGACTCCAGCGCCGCCACCGAATCAACCACCCCGGTCAGAAGCCCGTAGCCGTGTTTGACCACGGTTTCGCCGACCCCGAGCACGAGAATATCATAAAACGACTCCGTCACCCGGTCGGTCAGATACCCAACCAGCGAACTCCGGCGCGATTGCAGGGCCCGACCAAGCGAATTGGGGACGTAATTGAGCTTCTTTGCCAATGCCTTGACCTTTTCACGGGTGGCCACGCCGATCAAGGGACTGTCCTTGAGAGCCATGCTGACCGTCGATGGGGCAATCCCGAGTTCCCGGGCAATATCTTTGATGGTTACCACTTTTTCACCTGAAACAGTTAATTGTTATCTGATAGAGCCGATTTCAAAAGTATTTGCGGATGATGAAAAAATGATCGCCGATGGCCGGCGCCGTCGGCCATTGAGCGGCTTTACCCTCAGCGGTAAAGCCCGAAGTGTCGGACAAGCCGGACGTGGCGAGCGTTTTTCAGCGCCGCAAAGAGTTTTGAAATTGACTCTGATAGTATAAACGCGGCAACCCCTTTTGGCAAGCCGGATTCCGTAAAAAACAGAATTCGTGCTTCCGGTCGGGTGAAAAATCAAGCCGAAACACGCCCCGGCACAAGGCGCCGACCGCTCGCGCATCACCATGCCGTCACTCGCCCCAAAAAAAACGCCCCCCGCTTGCACGGGAGGCGTCTGGAAGAATCGGAGCGTGATCAGGCCTTCATCGCCTGTTCAACCGCGACCGCGGTGGCGACCGAAGCGCCGACCATCGGGTTGTTGCCCATCCCGATCAGGCCCATCATTTCGACGTGGGCCGGGACCGACGAGGAACCGGCGAACTGGGCGTCGGAGTGCATCCGGCCCATGGTGTCGGTCATGCCGTACGAAGCCGGACCGGCCGCCATGTTGTCGGGATGCAGCGTACGGCCGGTGCCGCCGCCGGACGCGACCGAGAAGAAACCTTTGCCCTGTTCCAGGCGTTCCTTTTTGTAGGTGCCCATCACCGGGTGCTGGAAGCGGGTCGGATTGGTGCTGTTGCCGGTGATCGCGATGTCCACGCCTTCGAGGTGCATGATCGCGACGCCTTCGCGGACGTCGTCGGCGCCGTAGCAGCGGACTTTGGCGCGTTCGCCCTTGGAGTAAGCCTTTTCACTGCTGACCGCGACTTTGCCGGTCTTGTAGTCGAACTTGGTTTCGACGTGGGTGAAGCCGTTGATACGGGAAATGATTTCGGCGGCGTCCTTGCCGAGGCCGTTGAGGATGACCCGCAGCGGGTCTTTGCGCGCTTTGTTGGCGCTCTTGGCGAGGCCGATCGCGCCTTCGGCGGCGGCAAAGGATTCGTGGCCGCAGCAGAAAGCAAAACACTTGGTCTCTTCGCGGAGGAGCCGGGAAGCAAGGTTGCCGTGGCCGATCCCGACCTTGCGGTCATCAGCGACCGAACCCGGGATGCAGAAGCTCTGGAGGCCCTCGCCGAGGGTGGAGGCGATTTCGCTGGCCACGGTCTGGCCGCGCTTGATCGCGACGGCGGCGCCGACCACGTAGGCCCAGGCGGCGTTTTCAAAGCAGATCGGCTGGATGCCCTTGACCAGAGTGTAGATATCGAGGCCTTTGCCCTTGCAGATCTTTTCGGCTTCCTCAATCGAGGAAATGCCGTTGGCGTTCAAAAAGGAATTGATTTGCGCAATTCTGCGCTCGTAACTTTCAAAGAGTGCCATGATGTGAAAATCCTTGCTTACTGCTTGCGCGGGTTGATGGTTTTGACGGCATCGGCGAAACGGCCGTAGGTCCCGGTGTTCTTCTTGAGCGCTTCCGCCGGATCGACGCCTTTTTCGATCGCTTCGAGCATCTGGCCGAGCTTGATGAATTCGTAACCGATCACCTTGTCCTCTTCGTCGAGGGCGAGGCGCGTGACGTAGCCTTCGGCCATTTCGAGGTAGCGGACGCCCTTGGCCGAGGTGCCGTACATGGTGCCGGTCACGCTGCGGAGGCCCTTGCCGAGGTCTTCCAGACCGGCACCGACCGGGAGACCGCCTTCGGAGAAAGCGGTCTGGGTGCGGCCGTAAATGATCTGGAGGAAAAGTTCGCGCATCGCGGTATTGATCGCGTCGCAGACGAGGTCGGTGTTCATCGCTTCGAGGATGGTCTTGTTGGGGAGAATTTCCGCCGCCATCGCCGCCGAGTGGGTCATGCCGGTGCAACCGATGGTCTCGACCAGCGCTTCGACGATGATGCCGTCCTTGACGTTGAGGGTCAGCTTGCAGGCGCCCTGTTGCGGCGCGCACCAGCCCACGCCGTGGGTCAGGCCGGAGATGTCTTTGATTTCCTTGGCGTAAGTCCAGCCGCCTTCTTGCGGAATCGGCGCCGGGGGATTTTTCGGTCCCTTGGCGACACAGACCATCTGGTCGATCTCGTGCGTGTACTGCATTTTGTGCTCCTTGTTGCTTCCCGTTGATTCAGTACGGATAAATTGTCTTTTACTATACATCCGGAGGGGGATTTTTACAAGGGAAAAAGTGTCGAAAATGTTATTTTTGCGTTCAAAATATGAAGTGGAGCAAACCGCTTTTTTTCAGCGTTTCGCCCCGGTCAGCCGGGCCGGAAGTTCGGGGGTCGCGCCGGGGACGCCGCAGACGTAGGCGGCGACTTGGTTGGCGAAGTCGTTGATGCGGTCGAAGTCATCACCCCGGAGCAGTCCCGCGATCGTCGCGGCGGCAAAGGAATCGCCCGCGCCGACCGTGTCTATCAGCTTCGCCACTTTGGCCGCCGGACGGCGCGAAACGCCCGCCGGGTGGTGAATCTCCGCACCGGCGGAGCCACAGCTCACCACGACCATCCGCACCGGCGTTTCGGCGAAAACCCGCGCTGTCGCAAGCTCCGGAGCAACGCCGAAAGCGTGCCCGAGAAGCGGCAACTCCTCGTCATTGAGTTTCAGCACCGTGGCCAGCTCCACCGACTGCCGGGTAAGCTGCGGGTCGTCCCACGGCGGCCGGAAATTGAGGTCGCAGAAGCGGATACACTCTTTTTTCAGCCCCCGGATACAGTCAATGAGCGCCGCGCGCGAATAACTCCGCTGGGCCAGCGTGCCGTAGACGAAAACGTCAAAGGACGGCAGCGCCGACTTGAGAACATCGGTACAGACGATGTGATCCCAGGCGGCATTTTCGACGATGGTGTAGGTGGCCTTGCCGGCTTTGTCGAGCTTGACCTCCACCCGGCCGGTGGGGTAGTTGCTGCGCCCGACAAAGGCGGCGTTCACCCCGCGTTCATGCAGAAAAGAAAGCAATTCGTCGCCGTCGGCGTCGCGCCCGACCGCGCTGATCAGCGCTACTTCGCAGCCAAACTGGCGACAAAGGCACGCAACGTTGGCCGGAGCCCCGCCGATCCGGCGAAAAGCGGGGAATTCGTCAAACAGGATTTCGCCGAAAGCGGCGACTTTGAACCGCGGATTGCTCATTTGATCTCCCACGCCCGCAAACGGGCCAACCGGCAGTCGGGCGACCAGCACTCGGCGGGCCGGACACCGTCAGCGGCGGCGCTCTTCTGTTTGGAGAGGTACTTGCCGTCGGCGAAGACTTCGATCGTCTGGCGGTCGGCGAAGATCCGGCAGCGGAGCGGCCGCGCCAGGCCGTCGAGCTTGGCGACCCCGACCCGGATTTCGCCCGCATCGACATCGAGAAGCACCTTTTCGCCGCAAACGTCGAGCAATGCCGCGCCGGAGTCGAGCGACACGATTTCGAGCTCCCAGCACTGCCCCTCGGCGAGCGGCAGAACGTCAAATTCCGCACCGCGCCGGGACTCGATTTCACGCACCGGGGCGACCTTGATTACGCCGTCTTTCAACGTCAGTTCGAGCGGCAGCGTCATCGATTGCGAAAAACGCCGGTCGCGCACTTCACACGGCTGCCAGCCGAGAAGAATCCGGCGGTCTCCGGTATTCTTGAACGTCTGGGCGGCATAAAAATTGCCGAACCGCGCCGCCAGCAGTTGCCGGGGGCCGGGAACGAAGCGGTCGTCGATAAACGTCCCGACCCAGTAGTGCCCGGTGGCGGTCAGGAGAACCATGTACGCTTTGCCGTCTTTTTCGTCCCGCAGCGTGAAGAGTTCGGGGCATTCGCGGCCGATATCGTCGCGGAAGCGCCCGGTTTCCCGCCAGTCGATGAGATTGGACGATTTGAAAAAGCGGAATTCGCGATCCTTGTCGCCGCAATAGAGGCCCATCCGCCAGATTCCGCCGGTTTCATCCCACACGATCGAGGGATCGCGTTCGCCGTCATCGACCAGCGAGCCGATCACCGGATTGCGGTCGTAATCGCGGAAAGTCGCCCCGCCGTCGGTGCTGTAGAGCAAGCGCTGGGTATAAGGCTGTTTGGGCTCGACATGATCCCCGGCGGCGGTAAAGTACATCAGAACCGGCGGTTCCTTGCCGTCGCCGAGTCCCGAGTCGTTGCGGTGGTCGATCACCACGCCGCCGGAATACGGCGCTCCGAAAGCCTCCGGCCGCAGAAAGACGCCGGTTTCGCGCCAATGGACAAGGTCGTCGCTCTCGGCGCGGCCCCAGTGCATATTGCTCCAGGTGACGCCAAAGGGGTTGTACTGGTAGAACATCTGATACTTGCCGCCGAAAAAGCCGAGCCCGTTGGGGTCGTTGAGCCAGCCGCGAAACGGCGAAAAGTGGAACTGCTGGCGGAGCGGTTCATTCTTTGCCCCCGTTTCCGGCGGCGTCGCGGCAAAGGAAAAGGAGCGGCAGAGCAATCCAGAGTCGCTTTCCACCCGGAGTTCGCCGCCAAAGTTTTCGCCGAGGTCGATTGCGGCGACGAAGTCGCAGTCCGCCGAAGTCGCCGGAACATAGTTGAAGCGCGCCGCCGCGCCGTTCATCCACGGCAAAAACCAGAGACTTGCCGCCGCTTCGCCGATGCCCTTGACCGGAATATGGACATAGCGGCCGCCGATCGTTTCCCGGCGTGTATTTTTCATTTTTTCGGCCTCGGAAATTCGAGGTCGTCGGTGTGGAACCCCCAGCCGTCAGCCTTGGCCAGGAGATCCTGCAAGGTGCCGGAGTCAACCGTCGGGGTCCGGGAAAGAATCCACAAATAGTCCATGGTCTTGCTGGTCACGATCGCATGACGGTAATTCGGCTCAAGATAAATAATCCGGTAGTCACCGTAAAACGGCCAGAAAAAAGAGACCTTGAGCTCGCCGACAAACTGGCTCCCGGCGAATTTGGCGGTTCCCTTGATGCTGCGGAGTTTGCCGGCCCGGACGCCCGAATTGATTACCTCGACGGTTCCGTCCGGACGATAGGTGTACTGGGCGGTGACTTCGTCCATGTCTTTCTCAAAGGAGTGGGGAAGCCGGGCGATTTCGTACCAGGTGCCCATGTAGTCGCTCGCCGAAAACGCCTCCACCGCAGGAATATGCGCGGTTGACGGCGCCTTGTTGCCGGTACAACCGGTGAAGAAAAAGGCGAGCATGGCGGCGATGAGGCCGGTGATGTATTTCATAAAATATACCCCTCCAGCGAGTCGGAAGCGGCGCGGGGGACGTTGTTTCGCGACCGCCGCGCCGTTCCGGATCGATTACTGTTTGACCAACTTGATCGACTGAATTTTCAACACCAGTCCGGGCTGATTTTCCAGGTTCCAGCCGTCAAAAGAGATCATGACCGCATTGATTTTGTTCCAGCCGACCGGCTTGCGGTTGACCGAGAACTTGCTGAACGGAATGGTCCAGGTCTGAACGCCGGCCTTCTCCACTGTCGTGAAAGCCGAATAGTAGCAGAACTCCTTGACATCATCCGGCTGCGAGGCGAGGCAGACCACCGCTTTGCCGCCGGCGGCCGACGCGTCAAAGGTGATCGCGATCGCGTTGAACGCGCTGAAATCGACATCCGCCGGATGGATCTGGAACGGCGGCTGTTTGGGCTGGAAAGTCCAAACCAGGTCGGTTCCTTCCAGCTTGACGTTCCGGCCGATCTTGCCGTCGAGTTTCCCGTCGGCGAAAATGATTTCACCGGCGGACAGCATCGCACCGAGGGCCAGCAGCAAAACGAGGGAGAGCATTGATTTCATTGAATTCTTCCTTTGGGATAAAACGTTGCTTATTGCTTGATCAGCTTGATCGACTGAACTTTCAAAGTCAGGCCGGGCTCGGTCTTGAGATCCCAGCCCTCAAAGCCGATCTGGAGCTGCGAAATCTTGTCCCAGCCGGCCGGCTTGCGGGCAGTCCAGAACGATTTGAACGGAATGGTCCAGGTCTGGACGCCCTCTTTTTCGATTTTCACGTACGCGCCGTAGTAATTGTAATCCTTGGCGCCCTCCGGATTGGAAAGCAGCACGATCACCGCCTTGTCCCCGGCGCGCGAGGCGTCAAAGGTGACTTCAAGCGCGTTGTATGCCGCAAAGTTGCCGTCGGCGGGATTGACGATGAAAGGCCCCTGCTTGGGCTGATACGTCCAGACCAATGCGTTGTCGGCCACGGTTACGCCCTTGCCCGGTTTGCCGTCAAGCTTGCCGTCGGCGAAGATCACGTCTCCGGCGCTCAGCATCAGCGCGGCGCAAAGACCGGCCAGAGTCAGGGTTGATTTGATCATACGTTCCTCCTTGTTTCTGGTTATGCCGCATCGCGGCGGTGACTAATCAATCCCATCCGGCCGGACTTGCCGGACGCTCTTCTCCGTGCCTCCGTGCCTCCGTGCGAAACATTCTCCCTCTCCGGGACTGCTTCGCTCGATGTCGTTCGCCGGTCACTTCGTGACATGGCTGCCGACCTCGCTCCCGCAGAGTGGCGTCGGCTCCGGCCGCACTGCGGCTTTGACTCTCACCGCTCCGTTGTCGCGGGTGCCAGCAGCGGAACTTTGTTGCGCGGAGGGAGCGCTTAGCTTAGCTTCGCTCGCGTGGATCGCGAGCGACCAGCGTTTCGCCGCTGGACCACGCCTCCGTACGACGGAGGGCGGGGTTGGCGCTTCGCGCTTTTTTTTATTTTTTTTTGAGCCTGCGGCGCTTCTTTTTATTTGTCCAGCGCGGCTTTCACCGCGGCCAACGTCGCATCAATCACCGTCGGCCGGTTGGCGTACGTCCCCACTATCCCCATCTGACGCAACTCATCCTTGTGATAACCAATCACCGCATCCGGGTCCTTCAACACATTCCCAGTCAAAATCCCCACCACCGAAGCCTCAGAATCAATCACCCCCATCTCCACCAACTTCTTCGCCCCCGCCACCGAACAACACGACGCCGGCTCCGCCCCAATCCCCGCAGCATCCACCATCGCCTTCGCATCCATGATTTCCTGCTCTGTCACACTGTCCACCACCCCGTTGCACCACTCCAGACCCCGCAACGACTTCTCCCACGACACCGGATTGCCAATCTTGATCGCCGTCGCTATCGTATCCGGATCCTTCACCGGCGCATACGGCGTCTTGTTCTTCCACATCGCCGCCAACGGCGCCGAGCCCGCCGCCTGAATCACCGCAATCCTCGGAATTTTATTGATGATGCCAAGCCGGTAAAGCTCCTCCAGCCCCTTGCTCAACGCACTGTTGTTACCCAAATTCCCCCCCGGAATCACAAACCAGTCCGGCACCTGCCAGTCAAGCTGCTGCAATATCTCAAACCCAATCGCCTTCTGCCCCTCAATCCGAAACGGATTAATCGAGTTGAGCAAGTAAATCCCGAGTTCGCCACAAACTTCCTGCACCAGCTCCATCGCATCGTCAAAGTTGCCGCGAATCTGCAACGTCCGGCCGCCAAACGCCAGCGCCTGCGCCAGCTTCCCATAAGCAATCTTGCCCTCCGGAATGAAAATCACCGACTTCATCTCCGCCACCGCCGCATACGACGCCATCGACGCACTGGTGTTCCCCGTACTCGCGCAAGCAACATGCTTCGCCCCGTAAAATTTACCGGCGGTCACCCCGCAAGTCATACCGCGATCCTTGAAACTCCCCGTCGGATTTTCACCCTCGTGCTTCAAAAGGAAATTCTTCAGCCCGGCATATTCCCCCGCCTTGCCCGCCGGATACATCCGCGTATTCCCCTCCTGCCGGGTCACAATCTGCTCCGGAGCAAGGTCGAAAATCAGTTCGCGATACCGCCACACCCCGGAACGGTCCACCCCGTGCCGGGAACCCCAGCGGGACTCCCAGAGCGCTTTGAGTTCGCCGCCGTCAACTTTGGCAAGGTCGCGCCGGACATCAAGAATGCCGCCGCAGTCGCAGTTGTAACGAACTTCCGACAAATCATACGAAGCGCCGCAACGGACGCATTCCAACCAAGCTTCGATTTTCTGCATATCTCCAACTTTCCGTTTGAAAAAAATTGCGTTTCACTGTAATGTAACACCACATCGATTAGTTTTAAAGGGAATTTTTTGAAAAATGATGCTGACCATTCTCGGCTCCGCCGCCGCCGAAGCCGTTCCGGCGTTGTGGTGCGAATGTGACGTTTGCGCCTACGCCCGCAAACACGGCGGCAAAGACGTCCGCAAACGCACCGCTTATCTGCTCGATGAGGATACCCTGATCGACTTCGGCCCCGACGCCTTTTTTCAAGTCATCGCCCACGGCATTGACCTGCTCAAAATCGACCGCATCTGCTTCACCCACGCCCACTGCGACCACTGCAACCCGGTCGAGCTCAACTGGCGTCGCAAAGGCTTCAGCAAAGTGACCAGACAAATCGAAATCCTCGGCTCCAAGCCGACTTACGACTACATCAAACTCATTACCAGCCTCGACGACGACGCCCCTATCGACAAATATTTCTTCGACTTTCGCGAGTGCGCCCCCGGCGTGGTCACCGTCAGCGGCGACCTGAACGTCCTCGCAATCGGCGCCAACCACGCGCCGAAACTTGACGCGCTCAACTACATCCTGAGCCGCGGCGACCGCAAGATCCTCATCGCCAACGACACCGGCTTCTGGAGCCCGGCTTCGTGGCGCACCGCCAGCGAGCAGCAGGTCGATTGCGCAATAATCGACACTACCATGGCGCTGGTCTACGCCGGCCACGACCAGGGCCACATGGGCGTCGAGGCGGTCGTCCGCTTCCGCGACGAACTCCTCAAGCGCAACGCGCTCGCCCCCGGCGCCAGAGTCATCGCCAACCATTTCAGCCACAACGGCAATTCGCTCCATCACGAGCTCGAAGCCTTCTTCCGCCCCCACGGCATCGAAGTCGGCTTCGACGGCATGAAAATCGAAATTTAAGCCGGTTCACATCATGTCGCTATTCCGCCTCCACTCCAATTATCAGCCCGCCGGCGATCAGCCCCGGGCGATCGCCGGTTTACTGGAGGGCTTCGCCGCCGGCGAGCACGAGGAGATCCTGCTCGGCGTCACCGGCTCCGGCAAGACCTTCACCCTCGCCAATGTGATCGCCAAACTCGACCGCCCGGTGCTGGTATTGTCCCACAACAAAACCCTCGCCGCCCAGCTTTTCAGCGAATTCAAAGCCTTTTTCCCGGAAAACGCGGTCGAGTATTTCATCAGCTATTACGACTATTATCTGCCCGAATCCTACATTCCCCAGACCGACACCTACATCGCCAAGGACGCCTCGATCAATGAGAACATCGAGAAACTCCGGCTCTCCGCCACCGCCAGTCTGGTCGAGCGGCGCGACGTGATCGTGGTGGCGAGCGTTTCCTGTATCTACGGCCTCGGCTCGCCCGAGGACTACGCCGACATGTGCGTGCTCGCCGCCGTCGGCGACACTCTCGGCCGCGACGAATTTTTGCGCCGGCTGGTCGATATCCAGTACGGCCGCAACGACACCGCGCCCGAAAAAGGCGAATTCCGGGTGCGCGGCGACACCGTCGATGTCTTCGAGCCCCAGCGCGACGACTTCATCCGGGTCACTTTTTTCGGCGACGAAGTCGAGTCGATCGAGCGCCGTCACGCCGTCTCCGGCGCAGTCAAAACCCGGCCCGGCAAAGTGACGCTTTTCCCCTGCAAACACTTCGTGCTGCCGCAGGAACGGATCGACCACGCCGCCGCCGCGATCTGGCACGACACCGAGCTCCGGGTCGCCGAATTTGAGCGGCAGGGACTGCTGGTCGAAGCCCAGCGCCTCCACCAGCGGGTCAAGTACGACCTCGAAATGATGAAGGAAATCGGTTATTGCAGCGGCATTGAGAACTATTCGATGTATCTCTCCAACCGCGCGCCGGGAAGCCGCCCCTATTGCCTCTTCGACTTTTTCCCGGACGACTTTTTGACCGTCATCGACGAGTCGCACGTCACCATTCCCCAGCTCCAGGCGATGTACAAAGCCGACCGCAACCGCAAATCGACCCTGATCGAGCACGGCTTCCGCCTTCCCTCGGCGCTGGACAACCGGCCGCTCCAGTTCGACGAATTTGAGAAACTCCGCGGCGACACCATTTATGTCTCCGCCACCCCCGCCGACTACGAGCTCGGCCGGGCCGGGCGCATTGTCAAGCAGATCATCCGCCCGACCGGTCTGCTCGACCCCCAAATCGAAGTCCGGCCGCTTGAGGGCCAGATCGACGACGTGATGGCCGAAATCCGCGAAGTCTCCGCCCGGGGCGGCCGGGTGCTGGTCACCACCATGACCAAAAAGAGCGCCGAACGCCTCGCCGATTACCTCTCGGAACTCGGCATCAAGGCTGCCTACCTCCACTCCGAAATGGACGCCCTTGAGCGCGTCCGGGTGCTGGGGAAACTGCGCGAAGGCGCTTTTGACTGTCTGATCGGCATCAACCTCCTCCGTGAGGGGATCGACCTTCCCGAAGTGGCACTTGTCGCCATCCTCGACGCCGACAAGGAGGGCTTCCTCCGCTCCGAACGCTCGCTGGTCCAAGTCGCCGGCCGCGCCGCCCGCAACGTTGCCGGCCGGGTTATTCTTTATGGAGACGCCGTCACCCCGAGCATGAAACGCCTGATTGAGATCAGCCGTGCCAACCGCGAGCTTCAGCAGGCCCACAATACCGAAAACCGGATCACCCCGCGCACCATCGTCCGCAACCAGGCCCCGACCATCACCGAAGTCATCGGCGCGGGCAAGCCGGTCAAAGGCAAGAAACTCCCCGCCGACCTGGCCGGCACCGTAATCGACTTCGACGACTCCGGCCTCGACCAGACCGAACTTGCCGACCTCCGCGCCGAACTCGAACGCGAAATGTACGAAGCCGCCGAAGCCCTCGAATTCGAACGCGCCGCCATTCTGCGCGATCAGTTGAAAAAGTTGAAGAAGTGATTGTTGATCCGTGATGGACGGACACAGAGAGACACGGACAAGCATGAACAGATTGGACAGATTGGACAGCGCAGGCAGGGAGAACAGTATCTTGTGTCCCTCCGTGTCCCTCCTATAGTACGACGCGCAATTTTCGCAGGGGTTACAAAATAGTTTTCGCAAATTGCGAAAATTGATTGAAATTTTCAGTCCATTTATGATGCCGCGATTTCCCCTTATATATAAGGTATAGGCGGAGTCGGTATTTTGCGAAAAGCAAATGTGATAAAAACAAAAAAATCCCCTCGAAATAATCGAGGGGAAATCGTCATTCGGATGAAAGGATTACCGTGCTGGGAGCGCTCGTATAGATTTCAAGCGTTTTCCAGCTTCCGGACACCGTTGTCTTGGTACCTCCTCCGGGGAGATCACATTGGGATACTCGCATTTGACAGCACCCAGATAGCATAACCATGACAACCACCGCGATCGCCGCATCTTTCACTTTGAAGAAGATGCGGAAGCGGTTTCGGTAATGGGCTCATTGGCAAGCTTGGCAACCGCGTCCACAAACTTTGCCGAACCGTCTCCGGTATCACCCTTGGCTCCGATGATAATGATAGTTTTGGACTTGGCAGTAGCTGAGGTCATCGAATTCAGGATACCGGCCGAGATGGTCATGGCCAACGCCAATTTTTCACCATCCTTGTTCTGCTTCACGATCGTATTTCCGCCGGTCGCGATCTTGAAGCTCGGAAACACGTTGTCAGAGGAATTGGATACTGACGTTTCCACAATGATGCCGGTCACGTTGGTTGCGACAATCAGTGTATCATCCTTCATAATGGATGATACCTGCTTTTCCTTGATTTTGCCATCATCACCATACTTGGTAACGGTGTCGCACCCCGCCAACGCTGCCACAATGGCGATCGGGATCAGCATCTTAGCCATGAACTGCAATTCTTTCTTCATCTCTTGAGTCCTTTCTGCTGCTACTGCAGCGTTTTGATTGCTTCTCGAACCTGGTCAAGCGTGATGCCGGCCAGGGAAAACCAGTTCTCGGTCATAGGGTCAAGCAAATCGATCATGCCGTCAGGGGCCTTTTTTGAGTTCATCATAGCCAGTCCGGCGATGGCATCTTTGACCGAACTTGGGTTAGTCATCACGGACGCTATCGTACTCGCAGGAATAAGGTCATACGCCGCTGCGATGACGGCCTCCTTGTCAACCAACTCGCGCGGGATCACCGGGTGAAGCGCGGCATACTCCTCGGGCGAGAGCTCGGCGATCGAGCCGGCGGTATCGATGTAGAGCCAGTCGGTACCGAGCGTCCCGGCATACGACATCCACCCGTTGTCGGCATACCACGTCGCACCCATCTGCGGCCCGGAATACTCGGCAAGCAGCCCGTCAGTCAGCTTTAAATAACGCATATTTTACCTCAATAGTTGGATTTCATTAGTACGAAGTCCGCGATCAAACAGAAAAGCATGGCTGACCTTTTCGCAACCGTTTTTATAGGCCGGAGCGGCCAAATTCTGCGGCCCGATGCAAACTGGAATTGTCGGCGACTTTGACGCAAGCTTCTTCAAAAAGTTGAAGTTGCCGTTTGCCGTTCCGATCAGGACGCCATCCGCGTAGCACCGCAGCACCGGATATGAGAAGCTGTCGAAATCGAGAACCATCGACAGCACCACCCAGCGGTTGAAATAGAGCGACATTGTCGCCCAGTCGGCGATGGTAACGCTCAACGATAAATCCCCTGTATCGGCGGCATTACGCACATAGGCGTAAAAGAATAGCCCCTGCGAGACCCCGCCATTTGTATTTCCAGTCTGATTCCGAAATGCGATGTACATATTTTCATCACCGATCGGAGAACGGTAATTCCACGTCGCGGCCGGGCCGTCAAAAAAGAAGCATCTCGCTACCATGGTCAGGCTTTTGGTCGAACCGTGGATAAAACATGGGGTTTTAACGTACCAATTGGTATCCGTATATGATCCGCTTGATTTTGCGCGTTCAAGAATTCCATTTGAAGTCCAAAGGTTTAATGGCGTAAAAAGTCGTGTTTCCTCTTCAAATGTGGGATACCGAAATAATTCCTTATTATTGGTCATGTCGGTAAAAACGATCTTGCGAATTACACCAAACTCGCTTCGAAAAGCCTGCGTATCAAAAAGCGGAACATTTGCCCCGAGTTCGGTTACTGAATATTTTTGGACATCATTTTCAAATGCCCTACTCACTCCGTTTATCCGCTCTGTCTTTATATTGTAAATTCCGACATGATCAGGCTTGGAAAAATACCCGCCAACATTAGACACTCCTGATCTTGTTTGCAAAATGACAACAGGATATGAGGTAGGTGCAGCAATATAATAACCAAAAGACCCGCTCATGCTCGATGGATAAAATGGGATTTTCCCACTTCCAGTTTCGAGAAGTTCGAATTCATATTCAAACTTGTAATCAATAGCCCCAGCTTCATTCACCACTCGTTGTAATTGATACCAGAATACCGGTTCAGTCGCAAAATTGCGCGGCACCGCAGACGGATAGACCACGCCGGGCCGGAACGGGCTGCGCCAGGTGCCTCCGTCTGCGGCGTCGATCGCCACCAGGCAGTCTGGAGATCGTGCAAATCGCCGAAATATGTCCATTCTATACCTCCAGAATACGAAGCGAAAGAACAATCGCCGTGACGCCATCAAGCGTATCGGCAGCGGCGGCATGATCGCGCCGGAGCGAGAAGCGCCCGGTGAAGGTGGTGGAAAACTCGACTTCTCGGGTCTCCGCAGTAGCCCCGACCGCCAGCGTGACCGGCGTCTGATCGACGCTGTCGACTGCCGGGACGATCACGATGTTGCCGGTGATGGCGGGATTGGCGCTGACCATCCGGAGCCGGATTTTTTTGAGGTTTACAACTCGCTCGAACTTGATCAACGGATACATGGTGTCGAGGTAATACACCTGACCATAGGTGGCGTCATTGACTACGTAATCGGCTACCGGAGGGTAAAACGAGGATCCCTCTCCGCCGGCATCCAGTGCGGCTTGCAGCCCGGTAATTGCCTCGATCGGGTGTGAATCTTCGGCATCACGCCCCGTTAGGGTATTGTGCGACAGCGTGTCCAGCTGCTCTGTCACCCAGTTCTGAATCGAAGTCACCGCCGTTAAAATCGCGTTCGCCACCTGGGCGAACGTCGGGAACCGGTTAACCGGGGCCGGTGGGATGCCGTCGACGTCGGCGCGTCCTGAGATCGGGATGTCGTCTTGGAGAACCACCGCGCCGGCGCGCCAGACTTCAAGCACCGCGGAGCCGGCCTTGCTCTTGCAGACCGCGAGGAATTCCGCCGTTCCGGTATCGACCGTGAAGAGCAGCTTTCGCCCGACTTCCGAAAGAGTGACCGTGGCGGTCGCCATTTTTTCTTGTTCCGGATCACGCGATTTCCCGATGGCCAGGTTGTAGGTCGCTGCCGGGAGATCCACGTCAAAATCGAGCTCGATCTGGGTAATCGTATCAAAAAAGACCGTCGGCTTGGCCTCGGATTTGAACAACAGCTTTTTATTTCGGACTTTCATCGCCGGCCTTGCCTTTCGCTTTTAAAACCCTTCCAGCCGCCCAATTGACACGCGAGCGCGCAGATCCAGGCGCACACGAGGAATCGGATGGCAAAAAGCATCAAGGGATCACGGATTACCATCAGCAGCGCATTGTACGCCCATCTGGCATTGGCGGTGCTAAACGCCCAGTATGTCCTGGGCGCATACGCAAACTCGACATCATGGATAAACGCCAGCGGCCGCAGACGATGAAGCACCGTGGTGAACGCGCGGCGCAGCCACTCCGGGAACCAATCGGCGCCGATGCCGTTCCAGGCGGCGTCCAGGTCGCCGATGCTGAGCCAGTTAAAATACCGAGGGCGGCTGAGATCGTTCTCCATGACGAACTCCCGAAGCTCGATCGTTTCTTCTCGGTTCATGTCACACTCCCGATTTGAAAGAAAATTTCCGTTTATAGTATTGCTCGGTCCACGAGACCAACGTACTGGTCATTAAGTCGCCAGGCGGGCCTTCCCATGCCGGCGGCGGGATTTCAATTCCACCGCTAAAGTTTTCGAGCGCCTGAGCGTATACGCTTCCATCCGGATCATCGCTTGTGGTGACTTGCTCCGGCTCTCCGGTCGGCGTATAGATGACAGTCGTTGTTCCAACTGTCTCTCCGTTGACGGTGGTCCTGGAGTGAGTAGCGCCGAAAATGCCGCCCCCAGTTTCCGAGTAGGTTCCGTCTCCAGATTCGTAACCATAGCTGACCGTACCGGAAACGGATTGCTCAACATGCTCATAATCATAGGACACGCCAAGCGTTGCCCCGGAAACTACCACCGGACGCTCCGAATTGAATGCCGCGGTGATACCAAAAGTACCGGCGCTTGGATAGTCATTAATGACACCATTCAGGTCTTCATGCCTGTTCTTAACCGTTTCTCCAGACCCGGAAAACGTACCCATCTCTACTGCAACCGCTTGGTGCTTGCAGAGTCCAGTCATCGGCCCGGATGCCACGTAGACAGCAAACGCACCGAAGGCGTTATCTCCCTCACCGATTTCGGTCTCAACAATTTCCCGGTCATCAGTAGTTGTCCCGAGCTGATTGGTGAACTCCGTCACCGTCCAGATAGATGATGAGGAATCATATTTACCATGCCCGGTGTTCGTTGCCCCGATCGCCAGCAGAATCGATTGTAAATCTCGCTGCTGACCACCTCCAGCAATAGAACCATTATACGTGATCGTTTCGCGGTCGACCAAGTCGGCCTTTTGAACTTCGTGATCTCCGCTCAATGCCTGGTTGTTGTAATCAGCGCGACTGCGAGAAGTCGTTCGGTTTTCCGATTCATACGTCACAGTTACCGGTGGCAGGGAAGCCCAGTCTCCACTCGTTCCGTTGAGCGGCACGATGCGCCTTGCCCCAGCCCAATACCGCCATGCTTCACCGCCCGGCACAGAGATGCCGTCACGCTGGCCATAGAGCGAATGCGGGATCAGCGCAACGACCTTTTTATCATCACGGATCATGTCCGCCGAAATGATGGTCGCTACGTCTCGAATCGCCATAGTATTGTAGAACTCCGTCGCCGGCGGGGCATACGGAGTGACCATTGTGGTGATCGGCTCTTTCTTAACCAGGTACCCGGTAAAATCTCCTTCAATCTCCGGATCCTCGGAGTAAATCAGACCTGACGCAAACTGCCGCTCCGGAGCGGTGACGTATCCCTCATACTGAGGGGTATACTGAATCTGCTGCTCGTAAACGCTCGGAGCCAGCAGATTGAAGAAGCCGTAGAGCGTCCACGGATCTTCCGACGTCGGACGTGCCCACAGCGCAAATGCAGTCAGACCCTGCAAAATAACGTTTGTCCATCCATAGATATGCGGCACGGTTTGTCCCTCCAGTCTTAAATCAGAGCTTTCATAAACCTCGAATGGAGGCGGCGGATCCTCGCTCCTGGAATCGATCTCTCTTCCCTCCAGCAGCCAGGCATCACCGTCGTTGCGGAGCTGATACTGATAAGTTATCGTGTAGGTTCCGCGATCGTCAACATACGATCCGGCCCAAAGCATTTCACTAATCTGTCCCAGTTCGCAATTATACAGATGCTCGGCCGATGCGATGGCCTGCACCGTTTCCGACAGCCATACCGCGCGATAGCAAGCCGCCGGCACTGACACTTCGGCCGGTGAGCATACCATCAAATTCCCCTCGGCAAAATCATCATCGAGAATCGTGACGACCAAAGGAACTGCGTTGTTGCCGCGATCAAAAGACGATGGCAAATTATCGTATTGCCCTCCCTCTGTCCAGCAATTGATGAAAACCCACACCAGATATACGCCTGGCCTGACTGCGGTTCCGCCAAGTTCGATGCCAACAGTACGACCGGTAAGGTCCGTAACATGCGTCACGGAGAGTCCGCTATCGTATGTGCCGGTGATATCCTTAAGGGATCCACTCACCGTGGCTCCATAGTCGATGACCGGATTGATCGGGCTGGAGGCAATACTGAAGCGTTCTACGTAATCCCCCACGTAGTACGTTTTGGCGCGGCCCCATCCAAGAATATCGGCCTTGCCAAAAACAACCACATGCAGCGTATAACTGACCGTTGCGGCCTCGATCTCCAGTTCAGCGTCGCCGTTGGTGGTCAAGGTCAAAACAAAAGTTCCGGAGCCGTAAACTCCCTGCTGTTTGCCGATGACTTCAAACGATATCACTCCGTCGTTCAGTACGGGAGTAATATCGACGGCGGCACTCTCATACGCGCCGGCGGCCTCGGCAATACCGGTCTCCGACGAA
>JBFWIO010000007.1:0-21274 GCA_050255955.1 Victivallaceae bacterium | reverse complement strand
TGGCAGTGTTTGAGAAGAAGCGTTGCCATGATATCGGTTCCTTATGTTGTCGTTGCTTCGTATATATAGTTCTGCGTGCCGCAAGCCCGTACCCCGGTCAAGGGCGTCGCCCCGCGTGCCGCAAGCCCGTACCCCGGGTCAAGGGCCGCGCCCAGCGTGCCGCAAGCCCGTACCCCGGTCAAGGGCAGTGCCCTTGCGCAGAGTCAAGAGGGCGCGAAGCCCTCTTGCGGAGTGTGAGGCAGCGCCTCACCGTTCCCGCTCCGGGCGAAGCCCCAGCTCAGAGAGGCGGAACGCAGTTCCGCCGCTGAGCCCGGCCCGAGCGGAGGACGCGACCGCGTCCGGAGCGACCGGCCGCGCCAACGCCCACCATCAGTACGCTATCCCAAAACTTCCCCTCCTCCGTGCCCCCCTCCGTGCGAAACCTTTCCCCCGCTCACAGCCCTGCTTCGCTCAATCGCGCATCGCAATTCGCGTTGCTCTTGCGCCGCTTGTTTCGCTCCCGCAGAGTGGTGCGGGCTCCGGCCGCACTGCGGCTTTGACTCCGACCGCTCCGTTGTCGCGGGTGCCAGCAGCGGGACTTTGTTGCGCGGGGGGAGCGCTTCGCTTAGCTTCGCTCACTATTGAGTGAGCGACCAGCGCTTTTCGCGCGCTGGACTGCGACTCCGTACGACGGAGGGCGGGGTTGGGCGCTTCGCGCTTTTTTTATTATTTTTTAATTTCGGGGAGGCTGGCGGCAACCACCGCCTGTCCGTGGCGCTTGAACTTCTCATCCGGCACCCGGAACGTAATCTCCTTCGACAACGCCGGAAACTCAGTATCCAACACCCGGCGCGCCTCAGCCAAAATCACCTCGCCGCCTTCTCCCGACGACACCCGACCCAAAATCAACAGATTCCGGATATCGTAAAATTCCGCAAAATGCGCAATCGCATACCCGAAGCAAACCCCGATCGTCCGGTAAATCGCCGCCGCCCGCGCATCTTTATCCAACATCAACTGCTGAACCGCTTCCAACTGCTTCGGAAACGGCATGTCCGCCGGAAACCCGAGATTCGCCACCTTGGCCAACCGCGCCACCCCCTGCTGACAGAAATACTGTACCCCGCAGCCAACATCCCCCGACCACTCGTCCGCCGGCGCGTCATCACGGTAATCCACCGGCACAAACGCCAGCTCATTCAGCCAGTCAGTGATGTTGCCATTCAAATTGACGTAGCCGCCCGCCACACTGGTGCCCATCGAAATACCCACCACACCATTCGCATCCATCGCCATCGCCCCCGCCAGCGCCGTCACTTCACCGTCATTGGCGACAATCATCGGCACACCGTAAAGCTTCTGGATTTCGTCGAACATCGTGACCACGTGCTGTTTGAAATCTTCCTTGGAAACCCCGCGGAAAAGCGAGGCGATCCGGGGCTGATTGTCCACGTAAACCCCCGCCGCACTGCCGCCAATGGCGTCCACCCGCGGCATCTTTGCCGCCGCACGCTTGAGCGAATCGAGAATCCCGGCACGGTGATATTCCGGGTCTTTCTGGAAATAAGGATCCCACACCACTTCCTCGGTGTGAACCACTTCGCCGTTGACCACCGCCGCACACTTGCGGTCAGAGCCGCCAAGGTCAAAGCCGATCCGGCAGCCGTCCATGTGACCGCCGAGCTTCATCGAAATTTCATGCGATTTCGGCGCCTCCGCTCCGGCCAGCGCCACCACTTCAAAAGGACGGCCGTAAATCCGGTCGCCCATAATGTCAAAGTCAAACGCCCGCGCCCCCGTCGCCGAGTAGATCGCCGCAATATCCTTGGCCAGGAGTTCGCAACCCGCGATCGCCACCTTGTACCCGCCCTTCATCCAGAGCAGGAATTTGATCAGCCGCTCGACATACTTGACGTTGAGGTCTTTATTCGCGGCGTCGTGCGGCAGGATCGCGGTTTCGAGCGTCGAAACGGTGCCGTTGGGACGGTACAGGGCGATGGTGATTGCCACCTTGGCCGGCGAAGCGGCCACCAGTTTGCGGTATTCTTTATTCCACAAAACCGCGGGCAGGAACTCCGGATCAAGCTCCGGGCGAATTTTCGGGCTGACGGTGATTTTCATTTTCAAACTCCTTTTTAAAGGTACTTAAATTTGTCTTGAAAACAATATATCCGATGTTTTTTCAATCCGCAAGTCGCCAAGAGAAAAAAATACCTGATTTTTAACGGCGGAAACCACTCAAAAAAATCATAAAAAAGCGGATTTTCACCCTTTTACTATTCATTTTGTGTGCTATTGTTATAACAGTGCATTGTGCATTTTTATATAAAAATAAGGGGCAGGCCGCAAAAACGGCCCGGAGACGACAGCAAAATGATACTTCCTTCCTCGCGGATTGAAAATAAAACCGTGCAAGAATTCCGCCGCCGAATCGCTTTCGGCAGTGTGTTTTCACGCGCGTATTCAAGTCCGGGAAGCTTTGATGCCGTCTCAAGCGGAGTTGAGGAGACGAATCATGGCAGCCGATCTGTTCACAGCCGATGACGAGCCGGTTTCCGGCGGCGTCCTGGCGGCGGCCGCCGCTGCCGCGGCGGCGATGCCGCTGGCCGCGCGTCTGCGTCCCCGGAATATCGACGAGTACGTCGGACAGCGCCATCTGCTCGGCGAAAAAATGCTGCTCCGGCGCGCCATCGAAGCCGACCGCTTCAGCTCGATCATCCTCTCCGGCCCGCCCGGAACCGGCAAAACCAGCCTCGCCGAACTGATCGCCAAATCCACCAATTCCGCCTTTGTCCGGCTCTCCGGCGTCACGTCGAGCGTGGCCGACATCCGCCGCGAAATCGCCACCGCCCTCAAGCGCCGCGAAGTCAACGGCCGGCGCACCATTCTGTTCATCGACGAAATCCACCGTTTCAACAAAGCCCAGCAGGACGCCCTGCTCCCCGATGTCGAGAACGGCAACATCCGGCTGATCGGCGCCACCACCCACAATCCGCAGTTCTACGTGGTCGGCGCACTGCTGTCGCGTTCGCTCGCTTTTCAGCTCCGCAGCCTGGAGGAGGAGGACATCATCCGCATCCTTGAGACTGCGCGCAACGACGAACGCGCCTTTCCGGACAAGAAAATCGAGCTGGCTCCCGAAGCGGCGGCGTTTCTCGCCAAAGTCTGCGAAGGCGACGCCAGGCGTTCGCTCAACGCCTTTGAAATCGCAGTGCTCACCACCCAGGTATCCGAAGACGGCGTGACCCGCATCGGTCTCGCCGAGGCGGAGAGCTCAATCCAGCGCAAGATGATCAATTACGACGACGACAACCATTACGACTCGATCAGCGCCTTTATCAAAAGCATGCGCGGCAGCGACCCCGACGCGGCGGTCTATTACCTCGCCAAAATGCTCCATGCCGGCGAAGACATCCGTTTCATCGCCCGCCGGATCATGATTTTCGCCTCCGAGGACGTCGGCAACGCCGATCCGCGCGCGCTGGTGCTGGCAGTGGCGGCGACCCAAGCGGTCGATTACGTCGGCTTGCCCGAGGCCCAGCTGATTTTGTCGCAAGCCGTGACCTATTGCGCCACCGCGCCAAAAAGCAACGCCTCCTGTGTCGCCATCTCGGCCGCGCTCGACGACGTCGCCAACGACCGGGTTCAGCCGGTGCCGCTCCACTTGCGCGATGGTCACTCGGCGGGCGGCAAGGCGGCCGGCCACGGCAAAGGTTATTTGTATCCCCACGACCACGGCGGTTTCGCGGTCCAGGATTACCTCGCCGTCCCCAAAAGCTACTACCAGCCGCAGGGGATCGGGTACGAAAGCAAAATCTGCGAGCGGCTCGCTTACTGGAAAAGCTGCCGTGAGCAAGGCTGATAAAAAAAACTTGCGGCAGCACTACCGCGCCTTGCGCCGGGAGTTCGCCGCGCAAAATAAAAGTGTCGCCGACGCGTCAATCCGGCAGCGGATTCGCGAGCTTGCGGCTTGGCGTGAATGCGAATGGATCGCGCTTTATGCCGCCGATGCCGAGGAGCCGTCGCTTCTCGAACTCGTTGCCGAGCCCGGCAAGCGATTTATGCTGCCGCGTTTCGACGCGGCGCGCGGGGAGTACGAATTCGCCGAAATCGGCGATCCGGTCCGCGATTTGCGGCCGGGCAAATTCGGCATGGACGAGCCCGGGCCGCAGTGTCCGGTGCCGCCGGCCGGAGTGTTGATGGAGAAAACTTTATATCTGGTTCCCGGAGTGGCGTTTGACCGTTCCGGCGGCCGGTTGGGGCGGGGCGGCGGGTTTTACGACCGGCTGCTGGCCGAGGTGAAGTCGCCGGTTTGCGGCGTGTTTTATCAGGTTCAACTCGCGGATCAGGCGCTGGCGCAAGCCGCGCACGACCGCCGGATGGATTTCGGAGTGACCGAACAACAAATGCTTGATTTTCATCATGTGAATATTTGCAGATGATTTTTGAGATAAGAAACAAAAAGGAAAGAAGCGATGGAAAAACTGGGTGAATTGGTCGGCTTCGGCGCTATCGCCGTGGTCGTGGGGATAGCGGTCGGGTTGTTCATCAGCAACTGGATCCAGAAATTGCAGAAGGGTGCGGCCGGACGTGACGCCGAGAAAATCCGCTCCGAAGCCGAGCGCGACGCCGAACACATCCTGCGCGAAGCCCGGGTCAGCGCCAAGAGCGAAGTCATCAAAATGCGCGAAGAGTGCGAGACCGAGCTCAAGGAACGCCGCCGTGAACAGGGCAACAACGAGCGCCGGCTCGCCCAGCGCGAGGAAACGCTCGACAAACGCGCCGAGTCGCTCGACTCCAAAATCAAAACCATCGAGAAGCAGGAAAAGGATCTCGAAACCGTCCGCGAACGGCTCGCCAACCGCGAAGCCGAACTCCAGAAAAGCATCTCGCAGCAGATCACCGAACTCGAACGGGTGGCCGGCCTCGACCGCGACACCGCACGCGAAATGCTGCTCGAAAAACTCAAGAACGAAGTCAAGAACGAAGCCGGTATCGTGGTCCGCAACGCGCTCGACGAAGCCCGTGAAAAGTCCGAAAAAGAAGCCCGCCGGATCCTCACTTATGCGATCCAGCGCTATTCGTCGGATTGCACCTACGAGCGCACCACCGCGACCATTCCGCTGCCGAGCGACGAGCTCAAGGGCCGGATCATCGGCCGCGAAGGCCGCAACATTCGCGCCCTCGAAGCGGCGACCGGGGTCAGCATCCTGATCGATGACACTCCGGAAGCGGTGGTGATCTCCTGTTTTGACCCCATCCGCAAGGAAGTCGCCCGTCAGCTGATGGAGCGGCTGATCAGCGACGGCCGCATCCATCCCACCCGGATCGAAGAACTGGTCAAGAAGATCAGCAAGGAACTCGACGAGGAAGTCTACGCCGCCGGCGAAGCGGCGGTGCTCGAAACCGGCATCCAGGGGGTCGCGCCGCAGGTGATTAAACTGCTCGGCCGCCTCAAGTATCGTTACAGCTTCTCGCAGAATGTGCTCCAGCACTCGCTCGAAACCGCCTACTTCATGGGCATGATCGCCGCCGAACTCGGACTTGATGAGCAGAAAGCCAAGCGGATCGGCCTCTTCCACGACATCGGCAAGGCGATCGACCATGAAGTCGAGGGCCCGCACGCCCAGATCGGGGCGGACGTGTTGCGCAAGCACAACGAGGCCAAAGACGTGATCGCGGCGGTCGCCGCACACCACGGCGAAGTCGAGCCGACCAGCATGTACGACATTCTGGTCAACGCCTGCGACACCCTGAGCGCCTCGCGCCCCGGCGCCCGCAGCGAAACCACCGAACTCTATCTGAAGCGCCTCGAACAGCTTGAGACCATCGCCCACGAGTTCCAGGGCGTCGAGTCCTGTTTCGCGCTCCAGGCCGGTCGCGAAGTCCGGGTGGTGGTGCTCCCCGAGAAGGTCACCGAGGGCGAAGCCCAGATCCTCGCCAAGGACATCTGTCAGCGGATCGAAAAGGAAATGAGCTATCCCGGCCAGATCAAGGTTACCATCATCCGGGAAACCCGTTCGGTCGAGTACGCCAAATAACGAAACCCTCCGCGCCGGTCGCTGATACCCTCTCGACGCGGCCTGAATTGGAGTGGATCAATGTCAACGTTTGAAAGCCGCGTACGGCTTGAAATCGATCCGGCGAAAATCGTCGGGAACTTCCGGGAAATCCGGCGGCGGGTCAACCCCTGCCGGGTGATGCCGGTGTTGAAGGCCAACGCCTACGGACTCGGCGGCCGCGAAATCGCCCGCCATCTGTGCGAAGCCGGCGCCGATGCTTTCGGCGCGGCTGAGATCAACGAGGCGCTGGAGCTGACCGGCTTCGGCATTCCGGTTCAGATTCTCGGCAATCTCCTGCCCGACGAAGTCGCTCCGGCGGTCGAAGCCGGTCTGTGGTGTCCGGTCGGTGACTTCGCCGCCGCCAAACGCATCAGCGACGAGGCGGTCCGGCAGAAGCGCACGGCCGAACTCCAGATCGCGGTTGACAGCGGGATGGGGCGGCTCGGCTTCGTCGCCGCCCGCGCGGCGGACGAAATCCGCCGGGCAGGGGAGCTTCCCAATGTCCGGATTCGCGGCATTTACTCGCACTTTTCGAGCGCCTTTGAGCGCTGCAATCCGTACAATGAGCGCCAGCTCGCGGCGTTTCGCAAGCTCCTCGCCGAGCTTGCCGATATTGCTTTTGAAGACGTTCACATGGCGGCGAGCGATGCGTTGAACAACATCCCCGAGAGCTTGCGCGCGCCCTTTAACCTCGCCCGCACCGGGATCAATCTCTACGGCTTCTACGATACTTGCGTCGATCGCTCGATGATGCTTTCGCCGGTGCTGTCGCTGAAAACCCGCCTCGCGGCGGTGCGGATGCTCGACGCCGGCAGCTCAATCGGTTACGGCCGGATGCACACCCTCAAAAAGCCGACCCGGATCGGCACCATCGCCGCCGGTTACGCCGACGGCTTACCGCTGGCTCTCTCCAACCGCGGCTACGTGCTGCTTCGCGGCGTGCTCTGTCCGGTGCTGGGGCGGGTGTCGATGGATTACACCACCATTTCGCTCGAAAACGTGCCCGACGCCGAAGTCGGCGACGAAGTCGTCTGCATCGGCAGCCAGGGCGATCAAACCATCACTCTTGACGAATGGGCGCAGCTCAAGGGGACTCACGTCTACGACCTTTTGTGCTCTTTCGGAACCCGGGTGAGGAGGGTCTATTTGTGAACGACGAAGTCCAATACCGTGCCGCGCTGGCGGAGAACCGTCTTTTTTTCACTTCCGGCAAACGCTATTCGGTGCTCCAGCGCCGGCGTTCGCTCGGGGCGCTCCGCGATCTTCTGCTGGCCGAACAGGATCGTGTGCTCGCCGCCCTCAATACCGATCTTGGCAAGTCCGAGTACGAGGCGCGCACCAGTGAATTGATTCCGCTGCTGGCAAGCCTCAAATTCATGATCGGCAAACTTCCCGGGCTTGCCCGCAACCGCTCCGCCGCGGCCGGGATTTTCAACTGGCCGGGGCGCGGGGAAATCCGGCCCGAGCCTTACGGACAGGTGTTGATTTTCAGCACCTGGAACTATCCTTTGCTGATGGCGCTCGATCCTCTGGTGGCGGCGCTCGGCGCGGGCAACCGGGTGGTGCTGAAGCTCTCGCCGCAGGCTCCCGCCACCGCGGCGCTGGTCGCCGAACTCCTCGGCAAGTGCTTCACCGGGGGCGAGGTTACGGTGGCGCCGCGCGACGCCGATTTTGATTTCCTTTTCAGCGAAAAATTCGATTACGTCTTCTTTACCGGCGGATTCAAAACGGGGCTCGAAGTGTACCGCCGGGCGGCCGAAACGCTGACTCCGGTCACTCTCGAACTCGGCGGCAAGAGCCCCTGTCTGGTCGACGAGAGCGCCGATCTCAAAGTCGCCGCCCGCCGGATCGCATGGGGAAAATTCCTCAACGCCGGTCAGACTTGCGTCGCCCCGGATTATCTGCTGGTTCACCGCAAAGTCAAAGAAGCCTTGATGCTTGAACTCCACGACGCCGTCCGGGCTTTTTTCGGCGACAATCCGGCCGAACGCGGCGACTATCCGCGGATCGTCAACGAAACCCACTTCAAGCGGCTTGAGCAACTCCTCGGCTGCGGCCGCCTGATTGCCGGCGGCGAAAAGAACCGCACCACGCTTTATATCGCTCCGACCATCCTCGACCGGATCACCCCTGACGATCCGGTGATGGAGGAGGAAATTTTCGGCCCCATTCTGCCGGTGCTTGAGGTCAATACTATGGAAGAGGCGGTCGCTTTCGTCAACGCCCGGCCGAAACCGCTGGCGCTTTATTACTTCGGCCGCGACCGCCGCAACCGCGAGCTGGTGCTCAACTCGACCAGTTCCGGCGGCGTCGCGGTCAACGACACCATCATGCAGCTCATGTCGCCGGCAATGCCGTTCGGCGGGGTCGGCGCAAGCGGCATCGGCGCGTATCACGGCCGCTACGGCTTCGAAACCTTTAGCCACCTCAAACCGGTGTTGTTCAAAAGCATCTGGGGAGAACTCCCCCTTCGCTACCCGCCTTACCGCGAGTTACAGCAGTTCATCGCCCGATTTTTGTGCAAAAAGCATTGATCGAAAAAAATGATATGATTTCTAAAAAAATTCTTGATTTTTGGAAAAAAAATGGCTATATTAATCAATGAAGCCGGTTATATGAGACGGTTGACAACTTATGCAATTGATGGAAATGTTGCCATTGCTAAATTCTTTTTAGGTTTGACTCAGATCGAATTTATCCGAACCCCGGATGGAGTTTGCGCTTATCGATAGTGCGCAAGCGGATTCCGGGGTCTTTTTTTTAATTCCGGAGACCCTGCATGAAAGCTGAAAACGAAACCGGTTGCTATCTGACGACCGGAAAGGTTGCTATTCTCATTGATGGAGGTTTTTTTCTCAAACGCATCAATTTTCTTTGCAAGGAAGAAGAGCGCTGGGATGTTGATTATGTTGCAAAGATGATTCGGATTTTATGCAAAGAACATTCAAAGCGTCTTGATCAACAAATTTATCGAGTGTTCTACTATGACTGCAATCCCCTTGAAGACGGAATGCACAATCCAATCTCGGAAAAATTTGTCAAATTCAGAGATAATCAACAATATCGCTTCAGAAAAGATCTCTTTGAAGAATTGCGAAAAATGCGAAAAATGGCATTGCGACTCGGAGAAATAAGCATCAATACACAATGTCGATGGACGATTAAGCCCGAGAAGATGGATCTTCTACTGAAAAAGAAGATTTCAGTTGATGATCTTGATCCGGAAAGCGACATTGTGCCGAATTTGCGTCAGAAACAAGTTGACATGAAAATAGGTGTCGACATTGCCAGCATGGTACTTAAAAAGCAAGTCGAAAGTATTATTTTGGTCGCCGGCGACGGTGACTTTGTACCTGCCAGCAAGATGGCTCGACGCGAAGGAATTGATTTTATTCTCGATCCGTTGTGGGCGAATATCAATCCAGCACTGAATGAACATGTCGACGGATTGCACAGTGTCCTTTTTGCAAAAAAGAAAACGACTTCAAACGCAATATAATTGATAAAGGAGACTCGACCATGTCCGGAATTTTCAAAGCGTACGACATCCGCGGAATCTACCCCGCCGAACTCGATGGCGCCATGGCGGAGAAGATCGGCCGCGCCTACGCCACCTTTACCGGGGCCAAAAAAGTGGCGGTCGGCCGCGATATGCGCCCACACTCAGTCGTCCTCTTTGAAGGCCTCGCCAAAGGGCTGACCGCCCAGGGCGTCGATGTGATCGACCTCGGCCTCTGCTCCACCCCGATGTCCTACTTCGCCAACGGCTTCCTCAAGACCGACGGCAGCATCATCATCACCGCCAGCCACAACCCCGGCGAGTGGAACGGCTTCAAGCTCTGCATCGCCGACGCGGTGCCGATCTCCGGCGCCACCGGCATCGCCGATATCGAACGGATCGTCAAGGACCAGTCGTGGCCCAAGTCGGACAAGGTCGGCATTGTCACCGCTTTTGACATCGCGCCCGAATACGCCAAATTCCTCCGCAAATTTTCCAAAATGGATCGCAAGCTCAAAGTGGTGGTCGATTACGCCAACGCAATGGGACTCTATGAAATCGGCGGCATTCAGGATCTTTTTGACATCATTCCGATGTACGACCGGCTCGACGGCACCTTTCCCAACCACGAAGCCAATCCGCTCCACCTCGAAACGCTCGACGCCATCCGCGCCCGGGTGGTGGCCGAAAAAGCCGACTTCGGGGCCGCCTTTGACGGCGACGCCGACCGTTGCGGCTTTATCGACGATCTCGGCAACATCATCCCGATGGATCTTTTCACCGCCCTCATCGCGCAGGACATTTTGAGCGACGGCCCGGCGACCATCCTCTATGACCTGCGCAGCAGCCGCGCGGTCAAGGAGTGCATCGAGGAGAACGGCGGCAAAGCGATCATGTCGCGCGTCGGCCACGCCTTTATCAAAGCCCAGATGCGGCAGTACGGCGCGGTCTTCGCCGGGGAGCTTTCCGGCCACTACTACTTCAAGGAAAACTTCACCGCCGAATCCCAGGCCCTCGCGATGATCAAGCTCGGCAATTTGATCTGCAAAAGCGGCAAGAAACTCCATGAACTGGTGGACCCCCTCCGCCGCTACGCCTTCAGCGGCGAAATCAACTCCAAGGTCGCCGACGTCAAACCCGTCCTTGCCAAAATCAAGGCCAAATACGCCGACGGCGAAATGTACGAACTCGACGGCATCTCGGTCGAATACCCCGACTGGCACTTCAACGTCAGATCCTCCAACACCGAGCCCCTGCTCCGTTTGATCGTCGAAGCGAAGAACCGGACCCTGATGGAACAGAAGCGCGACGAGCTCCTTGCCCTGATCCGGGGCTGAGCTCCATCGCCTCCGCCGCCGGGGTCAAAGGCGGAGGCGATTTTGTACCGATAATCTCAAAACCACAAAAAGGAATGAGTCATGGTGTTCTGGACGTTGTTCACTTTTTTCGGCTTCACCGCCGCGGTGGGGATTCTCACCTGGTATTTCACCCGCAAATCCGACCACGCCAGCCGCGACGGCTTCTTTCTCGCCGGGCGGTCGCTGACCTTTCCTTTGATCGCGGGGTCGCTCCTGCTTACCAATCTCTCCACCGAGCAGATGGTCGGGCTTAACGGCGCGGCTTTCACCGACGGGCTCTGCGTGATGGCCTGGGAGGTGGTGGCGGTGGTCGGGCTGGTGCTGATGGCCCTCTTTTTCCTCCCCCGCTTTCTCAAAAGCGGGGTGACCACGGTGCCGCAGTATCTCGCGATCCGCTTCGACCGCCAGACCGAGCTTGCGACCAATCTGATCTTTCTTGCCGCCTACACCTTGATCCTGCTTCCGATCATTCTCTATACCGGGGCGACCGGGATGATGGGGGTGCTCGATTTGAAATCGTTGCTCGGCATCGAGTCGCCGACACTCTCGCTCTGGCTGATCGTGATCGTGGTCGGTCTGATCGGCTCGGTCTACGCTCTTTGGGGCGGGCTGACTTCGGTTGCTTTTTCCGACACCCTCAACGGGATCGGACTCTTGACCGGGGGCTTCCTGATCACCTATTTCAGTCTGGACATCCTCGGCGACGGCAGCATCCTCGACGGCATTGAACGCGTTCGCCGCGAATCCGGGCCCAATATGCTCAATTCGATCGGCGGGCCGAAAACTTCGGTGCCGTTCGGTACCCTTTTTACCGGGGTGCTGCTGGTCAACGTCTTCTACTGGTGCACCAACCAGCAGATCATCCAGCGCACGTTCGGCGCGAAATCGCTTGGCGAGGGGCAGAAAGGGGTGCTCCTGTGCGGAGCGCTGAAATTGATCGGGCCGCTCTACCTCGTATTGCCGGGCATCATCGCCGCCGTGATGTTTGCCGGCAAGGGTCTCAAATCCGACCACGCCTACGGCGCGCTGGTCAATGCCGTACTTCCCGGCCCTTTCGCCGGATTCTTCGCCGCCGTCCTCCTCGGTGCGATTCTGTCAAGCTTCAATTCGGCGCTCAACAGTTCCTGCACTTTGTTCAGTCTCGGTCTCTACAAGCCGCTTTTCAAGCCCGACGCCACCGACGCCGAACTGGTTCGCTCCGGGCGCAACTTCGGCTGGATTATCGCTACGCTTGCAGTGATCGGCGCGCCCTTTCTCGCCGACACCGGCGGCATTTTCAGTTATCTCCAGAAAATGAACGGCCTTTACGCCGTCCCGATTCTGGCGGTGGTGATCATCGGCATGACCACCCCCCGGGTTCCCGCCGCCGCCGCCAAATGGACACTCTCCGGCGGCGTCGTTGTCATCGCGCTCGGCTACTTCGTACCGCCCTTTGCCACCCTTGCCGGCCGGATCAACGAATATCATTTTCTCGGCCTCGTCTTCGCCGCGATGATCATCGCCATGTTGCTCTGGGGCAAAGTCGCCGGCCGGGCGACCGCCTTTGTCCAGTCCGACGCCAAAGCCACTGACATGACCCCCTTTGCGGCGCTCTGGCCCTGTGCCATCGCGTTGCTGGTCGTCGTCGGCACCATCTACACTGCTTTTGCCGGATAACCGGTTCAAGATCATCGCATAGGGAAAACCGGTCTTCTCCGGCACGGAGACAACCTGATGACATCCCCCCGATGTTTTTTGCGCCTGCCGCGTCTTGACCCGCACCGCCGGAACCTTCCGGCGCCCGGTGTGTGTTCCGGAAGAATTTGCTCACTGTATTGTCTTGCCTTTTTACCCTCTTTTTCTGAAAAATTCCGCTTTTTTTCGCTTTCGGGATTGACTTTTTATTGCGAATATGATATAATCCTATATAGGACTTCAGGAGATGCTTGACGGATAAAAAGACAGGAGGCGGCGATGCGACGGTTTTTCACTCTGATCGAACTATTGGTGGTGATTGCGATCATCGCAATTCTGGCGGCGATGCTGCTGCCCGCGCTCAACAAAGCCCGCAGCGTGGCGCATTCGGCGGCGTGCGTCAATAACCTCAAACAGATCGGTCTGGCCTCGCACATCTACAGCAGCGACAGCGACGAATGGGTGATGCCCGCCCTCGCTCCCGGCAACATCTGGTTCTACCGGCTCCTCTCCGGCATCGACAGCTCCGGCAACCGGGTCGGCTCCGGCTACGGCGTCCAATGGTTCCAGTACGGCACCAAAGGCACCTTCGTCTGCCCCGGCGAACAACGCAAAATCGTCGGTTCCGCCACCGCCGAAACCGCCCCCGCCGTCGAAACAGCCTACACCTATACCCACTACGGCGTCAACAGCTATTACCACGCCGGCGTCTGGGGCTTCACCGGCGGCGGCACCTCCGCCAAATGGCGCAAACTCTCCGCCAACTACAAACCCAGCGCCATCATCTCCGCCGGCGACAACCAGCGCAGTCGCGTCAACCACTTCAACTCCATCACCTTCACCAGCTACCGCCACGGCTCCGGCGGCGACTTCCGCATCAATACCGACGGCAACAGCAACCAGTACCCCGGCAACCAGGCCCGCACCAATCTCGCCTACGCCGACGGCCACGTCGCCACCCGCACCTTCGCCGAACTCTACGGCGTCACCTACGACAAAAACCGCTTCCCCCTCACCAACAACTCCGGTGCCGCCCGTAACGGCGCCACCGCCGACGCTCTCGCCGACGGCTACGACACCGTCGCCGGCATCGCCATCCCCTGACCTCGCCGTCTAATTGCAGGCGGGTAGAACGGTCCGGGGGGCTTCTCCCCCCCAGCTACCCCCCGTCCGGAAAACGGTCCGGGGGCTCCTCGCCCCCAGCTACCCCCCGGCAGGAACAATGTCCCTGCACCCCTGGCGGCTTTGCCGCCGATTACTTTTTTTCTGGAGGACCGGGGGGCAAACCTTTAAGAAAGGTTCGCCCCCTCTTGACCCCCTGCTCCAAAGGTTCGGGGATTTCTCCGCTTTTTTGCGGAAAAATCCCCTCACGTCCGTGCTTTATGCGGGACGTGGCACGTCGATACCGCGCTTGACCGGCCCGCGGCCCGCCGGGCCCGGGAGTATCGATGCCACGAGTGCTCCCCCACCCACACTGCCGTATGGAGTCAGTCGTGAGGGACTGGGGGACTGGGGGACTGGGGAGACGGACAGACACGGACAGACACGGACAGACACGGACGACATGGACGACATGGACAGACATGGACGACATGGACAGACATGGACGACATGGACAGACATAGACGACATGGACAGACATGGACGACATGGACAGACATAGACGACATGGACTGCCGGGACATACGGGCCTCCCCCGTCCAAATCGTCCAATCTGTCCAAACTGTCCAAGTCGTCCAATCGGCCCTGCGCGCGCCCGGCTCCCCGCCTACGCGACAGCGTGTCACCCGCTATGCCGCCCGCAGACTGCGCCCATCGGTACTGCGCCCACCCACCGCGTGTTCACGCACGGGCGGAACTACACTCCGTGTGTTCCGCGCACGTGCCTCTCCCCGGACCTCCCCCCGTCCCCCCGTCCCCGTCCGCCTTCCCGGAATCTCTCCATCCCTCGTATTTTTTTCCCCTCTAATGATATCAGGGATTGATGATGACAAAGGCGGGGAGGCCGTTGATTTGGTAGCGGTCGAGGATTTGTTTGATGGCGGGGTGGTTGAGTTTTTCGGCTTGGAATTTGATGAAGGTGAAGTTGGTTTTGATTTCGTTTTGGATGGTGGGGTTGCTGAGGACGTTGCGGTCCATTTCGAGGCAGTTTTTGCACCAGGAGGCCCAGAAGTCGATGAGGAGGGGCCGGTGATCGGCTTTGGCGGTTTGGATGGCGGCTTCGAGTTTGGCGATTTCGCGGTCGGGGTCGCCGGAGTTGGTGGAGAGGGTGATGCCGAGATACGTGTAGTAGCCTCCGGCGATGATGATGATGATGCCGAAGGCCGCTTTGATACGGTTCATCCAGGCGCCGGGTTTGGGGAGGATGGCGAGGCCGCCGCCCGCGAGTGGCCAGGGGAGGGCCATGCCGATGCCGAGGATGAAGGGAAGCAGAATTCCTGACGGGTGGCCCGTACCGTAGAGTTCGGTGGCAAGCACCAGCACGGCGATCAGGACGGGGGCGACGCAGGCTCCGGCGAGCAATGCGGCGACCACGCCGAGGGCAAAGGCGGTGAGGTTTTTGCCCCAGTTGAGCCGGGTCGGATCGACTTTGGCGGAGAGAGAAGAGAAGTCGAGATTGAATGCGCCGAACATGGCGAAGCTGAGGGCGAAGAAGATTCCGCCGATGACGAAGTTGAAAACCGGCGAGGCGTTGAGCGCGCCGAAGCGGGCTCCGGTGAGGACGGCGGCGACGCCGAGGAGTCCGTAGGCGGCGGCCATGCCCGCGCCGTAGATCGAGCCGCGGAGGACGCCGGTGCGCCAGGAGGAGCCCTCCGCCCCGAGGATGGCGAGGTTGACCGGGATCATCGGGAGTATGCACGGGGTGAGGTTGAGCCCGATTCCGCCGAGGAGAGCGAGCAGGAGAATGGTGAGAATGCCGCGCGAAGCCCATGGCGAAGCGGCGGCCGCGGCCGGGTTGTCCGGCGTGTCACGCAGGAAACTCCGGAACTGATCGACTGACATGGTACCCTCGGCTTTGCGATAATCGGTCGCGGCGGGGAGGGCGGAAGCGGCGGCGGCCGGAGTGGCCGCGGCGGCGCTTTCCGGGTAAGTCCGGCTGAAGAATTGGGGGAGAAAGCAGACGCCGGGACGGTCGGCGCTTTTGCTCCGGCAACCCATGTAGTTGACTTCGAGGTTGATGGTTTTGGCGTTCGGGGGAAGCGGAAGTTCCCAGAAATGGACGCCGGCGGCGTAGACCGGCTTTTTTTCGCCGGAGAATTCGTCGGTGATTTCTTTGGCCGCGGGCGTTTTCCAGCCGGTCAGTGCTTGCGATCCGCCGTCGGCGAAGGCTTGCGGCACGGTTTCCTCTTTGTAGAGATAGCAACCGGGTTCGACGGTGACTTCAAGCCGGAGGAGGTCCGGCCGGTATTCGGTTTTCCAGACAAAGGGTTGCTCCGCGGCCGCCGCCGGTAGAATGGCGGCGAAGAACACGGCGGTGAACGAAAACAGCGTGTTGAAGACACTCATTTGGCTGATGCTTTCTGCAAAATTTCATCGAGTTTACGCTTAAAGTTGTCAAGCGAGGTGGTGCCGACGACGGAGCCGAGGAGCTTGCCGCTGTCGTCCAGAATCAGCGAGGTCGGATAGGTCTTGACGCCGAACCCGGCGGCGGCGGCCAGATTGGCCGGCGGGAGCCGGCCGCGACGCGGGAAGTCGAGGTACGCCAGGACAAATTTGTTGAGCCGGACGTACTTGGCGAACTTATTCTGATTGAGCACGTCTTTCTGGAATCGCTGCGAATAGAAGCAGGACTCGGAATTGAGGAATACGACCAACATGGTGCGGTGTTCCTTTGCCGCGACCATCCGGGCCGCCGCGAAGTCGGTTTCCCAGTCCGGGTCCGGCGGTTCCGCCCGGACGATCAAGAGCGTCGCGCAGAAAGCTAAGACAAGCGTCAATCCGATTTTTTTCATCGCTGCAACACGGGATTTGCCGCTCCCTTGCGGGGGGAGCGGAAACTGTGCTTACTTGGCATTGCCTTTGTCAAGGGCGGCCTGAAGCCTTTTGAGATAATCCTCGACCGGGTTGGGGCCGACGATCTTGTCGATCGCATTGCCTTCGCTGTCGAGAATGACGGCGGTGGGGAAGCCCTCCACGCCGTATTTTTCGTACAATGCCCGGTTGGCTTCGCTTTCCTTGGCCGGCAGTTTGCGCCCGCGCGGGAAATCGAGGTAGAGCAACACCAGTTTGTCTTTGGCGAACTCATCAAATTTCTTTTGTTTGAGCACGTCTTTTTCCAGTTTGACGCAGTACGGACACCAGTCCGAGCCGGTGAAGAGCGCGTAGATTTTCTTGTTGCCGGCTTTGGCAACTTTTTGCGCGGCGGGCAGGCTGGTGAACCAGCCGGAGTTCGGCGGTACGGCCTGAAGAGTGAGGATGCCGGAGAAGATCGCGGCGATCAGGAGTAGAGTTGCTTTTTTCATGAGATCCTCCTTCTTTTGATCGGATTAAAATATTCCGGTTGACCGGAATGCGTTTGGTTTCATGCGAGTTCCGGCAGGCCGGAGACCGATTCGAAACGGTGGACCGGCCAGCCGGCGGCACGGCCGCCCTCAAGACAGACTTCGCGGTCGTCGATGTAGAGCGCCGGTTTACCGTAGTCGGCCTCAAAGGCGATGAACATCGCCGGTTCCGGCTTTTTGGCCCCCACAATAAAGCTGTAAATCCCTTCCGGCACCAGGCTGGCGATCTCCGGAAAGCGGGTCCGGAAGTCACGCATGTGCATCGCCGAAGTGTCGGAAAAGAATACCACGCGGTAGCCGTCGCGCTGCCAGCTGCGGATCTGGCCGGCCATTCCCTCCATCGGGGCGTGGAGAATGGCGTTCCAGGCGTTGCGGACGAAGTCGTCGCTCAAAGCGGAGTTGGTCACCTGGCGGAAACGGGCGAGGAATTCGTCCTCGGTCAGGTGCCCGCGCTCGAAGCGGTCGATCGATTGCAGCAACTCCGGCGGCACTTCCCCGATCGCACGATAGCCGAGCACTCCGAAGCAGCGTTCCGGGCGGATATGGAGACAGACGCCGCCGATGTCGAGGGCAATCACTTTATTCTGCGACATTACTTCACACTCTCCAATTCTTTGATGCGTTTCTGCAAGTCATCGATATCGATATCGGGATCGTCAAAGGAACCCAGCGCTTCTTCGTAATACTGTTTGGCCGCTTTGCGGTCGCCGAGCTTATCGGCGATTTCTCCGGCGTGGATCAGCAGCGTGCCGCGTCCGAGGGAGGAGTCCATCGGCGCATTGAGCGCTTCGCGGATGGTGTCAAACGATTGTTTGAGTTCGCCCTTGCGGTATTCGAGCCAGGCCAGGCTGTCGAGATAGGCGCCGCTGTCGGGTTCGGCTTTGAGGGCTTTGCGGATCAGCGTTTCGGCTTCGTCGAGGCGGACGCCGAGTTCGGCGGCGACGTAACCGACGCTGTTGGCGTTGTCGTAGTCTTCGAGTGCGCCCATCGCGTCGAGTTTCTTCCACGCTTCGTCGAGCAGTTTGGGGTCGCGGCTTTTTTCGGCGATGACCAGCATGTTGAGGTAAACTCCGTCGGGGGTTTTGTCGCCGAGTTTTTTCTCCAGGCCGCGCAGTTTCTCAAGGTAGGTTTTGTAGTTGCGCTGGCGCATTGCCAGCAGCATTTCGAGCGAATCGCGTTCGTCGCCGGGCTCAAGCGCCTTGACCACAATGGTAGCCTCGTCAAGTTTGTTGCCATAGACCAGTCCGGCGACTTCGAGGTAGCGGCCGATCGCGTCCTTGGGATTGATTTTGAGCATCCGTTTGCCGGCGTTGGCGGCGACGTCGAAGCGGCCGCAGCGCAGGGCTGCTTCACCCTCAAGCTGAAGGAGTTCAGCATTTTCCGGCGCGTTGCTGAGAAGCGACTGGGTGAGCACCAGCGCGTCGCGGTATTTGCGGGCGAAATAGAAGACCCGGGCCTGGACCAGCCGCGCCTCGGCGCTGTTCTTCTCCTGCGCCGCCAGCCGGGAGGCGATCCGGATCGCTTCTTCGGGACGCTGGACCGAGAGATAGTAAAAGGCGAGGTTCTCCAGCGCCTGCGGCTCGCTGATGCCGCTGTCGCCGGCGATGATGCCGGCCAGAAGTTCGTCGCGTTCCTGCTCCAGCGCGGCGCGCGGGCTCTGCCGCAAGCCGAGCCAGCGCCGGTCGCGGTCGGCCCGCCTGGCGGCAAAGTGGAAATGACGGGCGGCGGAGCGGTTCAACGCATCCTTGGCCATAAATTCATCATCGGCAAGGAAATGACGGAAGAGCTCAGAACACTCTACGCCGTCCTTGCCGCACTCGAAGTCGAACGAAGACTTGATTTCCAGCAACCGGCAGAGTGCGAGGTCGTTGTCGGCGCTCCGCTCCGCGTCGCCCCGGTAGTTGATGGTGCGGTTGAGCAATGCTTCCATATTGCCGGGATTGACCCCGTACTGGCCGATCAGCGAGAAGCACTGAATGGTCAGCGCCGGCTGTTCCGGGTGATTCCAGGCGAGTTCAAAAAAGCGTTTGGCGACATCCGGCATCAGCGGCGGATTGTCGCGCATCAGGTTGTCGAGCAGAGCCATCGCCGACTGTGATGCGGGATCGGCTTCGAGCGAGGCAAAAAGCCAGTCGATCCGCTGTTTTGCATCGGCTTTTGGATTGAGCGAGGCGCGGATGAAATTCTCCAGTGCCCGGCCGCGGAGCGCGGCGCCGGAAACCGGGGCGGGTTTGACCTCGGAGGCGGCAACCTCGGGAGCAACGGCGGCCGCGTCTTCGCCGATTCCCCCCGCTGCCAGCAACGAGCAGCCGGCAAACATGACAATGACCGGAACCAATCTGGGCGTCATAGGCGAATTCCTTTCCACAAAATTTTGGTAGAGAGCCGATTGCGGACGGCATTCCGGCGAAAGATTTTTCCCGGGCGCCATTGGGCAAAGGACTCCTCACTTTAAATATGGCGCAAAAATGCGAATTTACAAGCGCCGCGCCGCAATGAGCGAAAAAAAAGGTTCATCGGCAATATTTGACCCGTGCCTCCCGTCCAGCCTCCACCATGATTTTTTGCATTGACGCGTGTCCCTTCTCGCTCTCTCCTTTCTTTAAATTCGCGCGGCCCGGTGCGCCAGCACCGGCCGCTCAGCGTCCCGCCTCCACCATGGTTTTTTGCGTTGAAGCGTGGGAAAGGTCGCGTTTTGCCGGAGGAGACACGAAGGAGCGTACTTTAGTACGTGACTGAGGAGGATCCGACAGGCAAGGCGCGAGATTTCCCACGCTTCAACGCAAAAAAAAAGCCGTCCGGTGAGGGACGGCGTGGTGCGTGTATCGAGGCGTGATTACTTGCGACGGATGCCGAATTTTTCGGTGATCGCGAGGTAAGCGGCATGGTTTTCGCGCGAAAGGTAGGTCAACAGGCGCTTGCGGCGGCTGACCATTGCCAGCAGGCCGCGGCGGGTGCTGTGATCCTTTGGATTGCTGCGGAGGTGCTCGGTGAGCTCCTTGATCCGGGTGCTCAGGATGGCGACCTGAACTTCGGGGGATCCGGTGTCGCCTTCTTTGCGGGCGTTTTCGGCGATGATGACTGCTTTGTCCATGTTTCAGTTCCTTTTTTTCGCGCCGGAGAGCGCATCCGGCGACGGCATGGACGCCGCCCCGACACCTTCCGGCCGTTGTTTGGTTCCTTTACCATACCACCGGTTCGGCAAAAAGCAAGCCCGTCCCGCCGCTTTTTTGCCGGAAAAAGCGGGCATCCGCCTTGACAGCGGACGCGCTCCGGACTACAGTATGAGGTAATGAAGGAGCAAATGCGATGAAACGATGGATCACCGGCGCGCTGGCGCTGCTGGGGTGCGCGGCCATATCGGCCGCGCCGGAATTGGAGACGCTCTGCGACAGCGCCGGCAAACCCGTGCGTTATGCCGGGCGGGTCGCACCGGGGGAGGTGAAAATCCCGCAGTCCTATCAGTCGCGCGCCCGTGAAATGCGCGGCGTCTGGGTGGCGACGGTGGAGAATATCGATTTCCCGGCCCACACCGACGCGACGACTTTCCGCAGCGACTTTGCGGCGCTGGCTTCGACGCTGGCCAAGCGCCGTTTCAACGCGGTGTTCGTCCAGGTGCGGCCAAACAACGACGCTTTTTATCCGTCGGCGATCAATCCGTGGTCGCGCTGGCTTGCCGGAACCGAGGGCAGGGGTATTTCCGGCTTTGACCCGCTGGCCTACATGCTCTCCGAGGCGAAGCGCAACAAACTTGAATTCCACGCCTGGCTCAATCCCTACCGGGTGATCGGCAAAACCAAATTGTCCAAGGCCGACTATCTTGCCACGCTCGACCCAAAAAATTTCGCCCGGCGCAATCCCGCGCTGGTGCTCGAAGCTCCGCTCGGCAAAGGCGAACGGCTGCTGTTCCTCGATCCGGGCAATCCGGCGGTGGTCAGGCACGTGCTCGATACGGTGCGCGAAATCGTCGTCAAATACGATATCGACGCGATCCATTTCGACGACTATTTTTATCCTTACAGCCAGTTCGGCGATATCGACAGCGGCTCCTTTGCCAGGTTCAATCCGGGGAATCTTTCGCGTCCGGACTGGCGGCGGCGGAACGTCGATACGCTGGTCGGCGAAGTCTCCCGGCTGCTGAAGAACCATGAGCAGAAAACCGGGCGCAAGGTCAAATTCGGCATCAGCCCCTTCGGCATC